>NZ_JBBHDV010000015.1:0-74456 GCF_037478135.1 Denitratimonas organivorans | reverse complement strand
TGGTCGTGGAGCGGCCCAGCCTACGGCACCTGGCCCGCTTCGGTTCAAGGAAATTGCACTTCAGGGTTGAATCCGCCCCCCATCCCCGCCTTCGCGCCGCCTGGCTTGAGCCGCAACTCGGCCTCCAGCAGGCTAAGCACCTCAGCCGCCTCTGGCATCTGCCCCAACACCCGTACCTGCCGAAGCACATTGGCCACATCGCCGGGGGTCAATTGCTCCATCCGATCAATGCGCCGCAACACTTCCTCTCCCAGTACTTGATCCGCAAGCACACGCTGCATCAACGCCCGCCGTTGTGCTGAATCAAGGAAATCGAACCGGATTTTGAAATCAAATCGCCGCAAGCTCGCTGCATCCAGCGAATCGACCAGATTGGTGGACGCAATGAAAATGCCCTCGAATGCCTCCATCTGCGTCAGCATTTCATTGACCTGACTCACCTCCCAGCTCCGCTGCGCACGGCTGCGATCCTGGAGAAAACTGTCGGCCTCGTCGATCAGCAGGATCGCGCCCTCGTCGCTTGCCTCCAGAAACGCCTGCGCCAGATTCTTCTCGGTTTCGCCCACCCACATGCTAACCAGATCGGACGCGCGCTTGACGTGCAGCGGACGATCCAGCACCTGCGCCAGGTGATGCCCAAGCGCCGTCTTGCCGGTGCCGGGCGGCCCGAACAGACACAGCCGCGCCGCACGCCCGGCACGCAAACCCTCGATCAGCGCGGAAAGATCGCGATCGGTATTGAGAAACGCCGGATCGTAATGCGGCGGCAACCCGGCGGCTTTCCTCGCCGTGGAATGCCCCATCGCCCGCAACGACATCTCCACGATGCGTTTGGCCTGCGCATCGCGCTCATCGCGACGCTTGCTGCCCAGCGCCTTCACCACCTTGGCGGCACGTTCGATTTGTGCAGGCGGCAAGGCTTCCAATTCACTCAAGGCCGCAACGCCGGTTTCAGACAACAGCGCATCCGGAAAATAACGCTCCACGATACGCTCACGCACCTTGCGCGGCGGTGTGCGGAACTGTGCGACCAGATCGAAACGCCGCAGATACGCCGGATCAACCGCACGGATGTCGTTGCACACCCATATAGCGGGTACAGAATTGGATTCCAGAGTCAGATTGATCCAGCCCTTCGCAAGACTTTCCGGGTCGCGCCCTTGCTTGCCCACCAGCGCCGAGAGCAGCGTCGCACCACCGCTGCCGAATACATCTTCCACCTCGTCGAACAAAAGCAACTGCCCGCGATTGCGCGCAAGCAGGCGTTGCGCCAGCGTGTAGGCGCGAAAGCGCGCCTCGCCGGAAATCGGATCGCGGTCTTCGTCCTCCACCGGCACTTCATCCAGCCGCGCCCCGAGCGATTGCGCCAGCGCGCGCACGAACTCCGTCTTGCCGGTTCCCGGATCGCCGTGGATCAACACATTCACCCCGCGACTGCGCCGCTTCAATGCGCAAGCCATGTAATTGACGATCATCGCGGCTTCTGGCTGGTGACAAAAATCGCCCAGCGAAAGCGCCGCCGCAGGCGCGGGTCGCAGCAGGCTGCGCTGGATGCTCTCCAGATCGAACGAGGGCGACAGAAGATTGATCGCCAAGGTACTGCCCAAGCTACCGCACATTTCCATCGGATGGTTGTGCCGATCCAGATCGAACCTTCCGAACACACCGATGCGCCGCAGCGTGCATCCCGATCCCAGCGCTGCCGAAATGCCACGCACACGTTTTCCAAGCGCGTGCTGAACCAGAGCGAAGAATTGCATTGGCGTGGATACCCAGCGTTGCAGCAGGTCGTCGCAACCATCCACGCTTTTCGCCACTACGGCCAGACGCAACACCGCGCACTCGGTGCCTGATAACCGCAGCGCCTTGCCGAGCTTTTCGACATTGCGATCCAGTGCCGGAATTGCCGACTCACCGCGCACCTCCAGGCGCTCGCGTTGCTTGGCAATCGCACGTTCCACCGCAAACGGCGAAAGCTCCGACAGCCTGACCTCGCCCTGCAATTCCAACCCAGCCAGCCGTAACAGACCCAAGGACTCGCCCTTGGCAATCTGATCGTAAGGACGAACGCGCGCCATCATCCGAACCGCGTACAAGGCGGCACAGCGTTCCAGCGCCGTTTCCAGCCGCCGCGCCCGGAACACCGGCGCTTTCTGCGGCACAGCCACAGGCGCGATGTCCGGCTGCGGCTCGCGACGACGGGGCTTCTGATTGCGCAACATGGGCGTCCTCGTATCAAGTGAGGACAGTGTTGCCTTGCCGTGCGACAGATGCCGTCGCATGCACAAGTGCAACAGCCACAGCCAGCCGCACCAAACTCTGCGACAACGCGTGTCGCCAGCAAGCCTATGCTGTGCCAGGCATCACCACACAGACACACACATGAGCGACCAACCCGACACCTACCCCCCACCCACCCCATCCATCGCGCAGCGACTGAAATCTCGTGAGCTTGGGCTTCTGATCGGCGAAGGCAACTGCACGGAAGCCGATCCCTTTATGATCCTCGACACCGACAATCACGTCGCACTGGAGCACTTCATCGCTCAACTGCTGATGGAAGAAGAAGGGATGGAGTTCAGGTTCTTCGAGCAATCGCTCCTTCCGCAGGGCGAGCGATACATCGACAAACTGACGTTCGACGTGAGGCTGGAAGGTGCCACCGAATGGCAGGAACAGAGGTACTTCCACTTCGACATCACCGATGGTTTCAACGCCTTGCAAGTACGAGTTATTTGTAGCGACCCGCAATGGCAGCACGATGACCGATGGTAAAGTCACCAGAACGATGGGAGCTAGCTTTTTTTATTCACATCGCCATCCTGAACGACCTGCATATGTCATCGTTGTTGGTGTAGCGAAACATGTAGGTCATTCTGGACAACGGGTCGATCTTCCCGTGGCGCATAAGGAAGCTTTTTTGGGAACTTGAATAGAGAGTAGGCAGCGATGCAAGCGATCGAAAATTTTCTGTCGAAAATTAGCACGATGACGAAAACAGCACAGAAATACAGTGAGGATATAAAATCTGAGCTTGCGCCAGATTTCTTGGCGTTGGACTTTTTGAGACGAGATGAGCTTGGACTCTCAAGAATTTTAGCAAACCTGCTTGATCCAAAAGGTAGCCATGGGCAAGGCCCTGTTTTTCTTGAGTTGTTCCTTCAGCAATTCTGGCCGGAGATGATACCGCATGCATCGAATGCAAGAGTAAAATGTGAGGCAACCACATCCCGTGGCCGCAAAATGGATATAAAGGTAGACTTAACGCCACGCAGCGCGATGGTGATTGAAAGCAAGATATGGTGGGCGGGAGATCAAGCCCATCAGATAAAAGATTATCTTGAAGAGCTTAAGTCGAATTGTGACTTATACAGAGTTCTATATCTTACGCCAGTCAAGGGAACTCGTCCGTCCAAGCACAGTATTGATGAATCCCTTTGCAATGAAGCTATTGTCTCGGGTCGACTTACCCTCCCTGGCCCCACGGATTTGAGAACATGGGTGAAAGAATGCATTTCTGCTTGCCAATCTTTCAGGGTTCGATCATTTCTAGACGAGTTATTGTTGTTTATTAATAAGAGAATTATCGGGGAGGTAAACATGAGCAATTCGAGTAAAATTGCTGAACAAGCGGTAATGAACAAGGAAAATTTACGAGCTGCGATGGACATAGCAGGCTCTTTAGACTCAATCAGAAGGAAAGCCTTCCAGGAATTTATCAAAAAACTGAGTGGAAGGGAGTCAAGCATAGCGATTCCCGAGGGCTGGGAGCTTACCCTGGATCCAAACATTTTCGATACAGCAGATTCCAATATTTCACTTGCCCCCAGACCCAGGGAGGATGCAAAATATTCCGTGGTCGTCAATTTTGGCAGGAAAGAACTGGGAGATGTGGCCGTTGGAATCAGGGTATTGCTCCCGGTGGTTGACAACAAATTACAAAATGATCACAAGCGTGATGCACAAGATCTATATGAAGCAATTCAGGAGTCCCCTATAAACAAGGGGAAGCTCGATCTTCCATGGTGGGTATGCTGGTACAAGTTCCCTAAATATATTGACTGGCGTCAGCCTGATGCCGTTGTTGCAATGGTTGATGATGATGAAGGTGGCATGGTCAATTTGGCTATAACCGAACTTAATGAAGTAATTTCATTCTTGGAAGATAAAAAACTGCTCAGCAAGTTCGTTAAATAAAACTTAATGCGAAATGTTAAATATGGTTAGCCATTATATTGTCATAGCCTGAGATCAAGACAACGCCATGCCCCACCTCATCCACACCTTCGACACCTGGTTCACCGAGAACAAAACCGATCTCTACTATCTCGGCCTCAAGCACACACTTCCACCGGCTGAGATGAGACGCCAAGGGTTGCTCCGCGATCATGATCGGTTGCAGGCGATGCTGCGGGAATGGCAGGCAAAGCATCTGGCGGAAGTCGAAACCTTCATGCTTGCATCGAACGGTCAACTTGAAGGCGCAGGGCAATATCTGGGCCTTGTCATCACGCCGGAGCAGGTCGAGGCGTATGCAACTGCGCACGAGGATGAAAACGGTGTTTCACGCGATCCGTTGGTGCAGATGTACTGCCAGACCTATGCGGCATGGCAGTGCCGAACGATGGATCGCTGACGACGGCTGATTCCTGCGTACGCCGCGCACAACCAAGTCCACTCGAACGCCCGGTGCCATGACCAGCATCGGGCGTTCTGCTGTCAGGATCGGTCCGACACTGGATGTCGGTGATAGCGGCATCCTGTCCAGATGGATTCCTTCAAGAACGGCAAGCTCTATATCAACGAAGCCAAGCGCGGGCGCATCACGGTGGTGCGTGGATGGCCGGACCTGCGCGCGTGGACACGCACTCGGACAACCAGTTGGCGATGCAGTCGCATTGCGGCCGAAGCGGCTACCCGCTGCGTGGATCGCGCTGGTCATTGGCAGCTTTTGATGCGTAGTAAAGAGGTGATCCGGCAGCATCACGCGATATCGCCGGGTATGCCGATTCCTTTCAGTCTCCATGCCGATTGTGCGAGTAGCCGGGCCATGCTGGCCTTTACCGCGACGTTCCCGCCGCAGGTGCTGGCACGTGCGGCGATCTTCGGCCAGCGCCGCTGGCATGTGTTGTGTCTGCAAGCGCGGGTGCCTGGGGCGGATGAGTTGCTCTTCCACAATCCGGCATTGGCCTGGATGTTGGCGAGCAATTGGGTGTTCCGTGATGGGCGCGGGAGTGGTGATGCGATGCGCAATGCGCGTCGTTGGGTTGGCAAGCGCCAGCCGGAGATTTTGTCGTGGATGGGCTTCAGTGGATCGCGACGGCTGGCGCGGATCGTGCGCGAGGTCGAGCCGCAGGCCGTCAGCGTGCCGGCCATGCTTTATCTGCGGAATGCTTCGTGGCAATCGGAGTGCATGGAAGCCCTGCAACACCTGCAACGGTTGGATGCGTCGGCGCTGCGGATCGCAACCGATCCGACATTGCTCAGCCGGGTGACGCCACGTTTTCTGCAGCAACTGGATGTGGAGCCGGCCGGCGATGCACATCGAACCCGGGCGTGGAAGCTGCGCGAGCTACTCGAACACGAAACAGCGCTCACCGTGCAGAATGCGCCACTCCCGCGACGCATCGACACCCTCGCCCAGATGGATGAATGCCTGCATCGCTTTGCGCACGGGGCCGATGTCCATCCGCCAAGCAGGTCACGCCCTCCGGCAGCTACCACACTTCCCATTGCACCCTGGCCAGGAACAAAACATATCCAGCCCATTGCAGATACCGATGCGCTGATGCTGGAAGGTGAGCAGATGCAGCACTGTGTCGCCGATTACTGGCGGCGCATCGTCTCCGGTGATATTGCGGTGTATCGGGTACTGGCGCCGGTGCGCGCGACGCTGGCGGTGCAGCGACGACATGGCGAATGGCAGCCGATGCAGATTGCCGGATTCGACAATGCGGCGATCGATCGGACAGCCGCCGCGCAGATCATGCAAGCGCTGCGGCAGCGAAAATCATGGCCGGGCGAAGAAATCGAATGAGCCCTGCAAAGCGTTATCCGCTACTGCATCCAATCAGCGCGACATCATGTGTCGCACCAAGACGCATGCTGACCATCCATTCCCGGGATTTTATCCAATGCCGATCCTCAAAAATTCCGGCCCGGACAGGGCACTGATGCCAACCGACAACGGCGTGCTTCTGTTGAGCATCCGTGATGGCGCGGTGTACGAACAGCTTGCGACCGGGCTGGCGCAATGCCAGCGACATGACCATGCGGTTGGCGGCATCGTGGCGGTGTTGATCCATCCTCGTGGCACATCGCCGCGATGGCGGTCGGTACGGGTGATGATGGTTGGCAAGGCTGCGGAGCTGCGCACGATGACCACGCTGGAAACCCCGATACCCGCGACCGATGTGGTCTGGTTAGGTGGGCGCCTGGTGATCTGTGGAGAAGCCTCGACCGGATCGCGGGCCTGGATCGTCGATCCGTTCGCCGATCAGCCCATCTGGCGGCCACTGGAGATGCCGTCGGAACTGGAATCACCGCGCAAGGGGTTTGATGCACTGGTGTCCAACGGCCGGCAGCTGATTGCCATCGACAACATCGTGTTCCCGAAGTATTCGGTCGCGTATGAATCCGGCCACGGCGAGGTACCGCAGCTTGTCCGGGTCGCAGAGTTGGCCGCTAACGGAAGCTACGAGCATGTCCACTCGGCCTCGAACGGACGCAGCTTGTTCGCCGTACATTCCACAACGATGGGGCGCGAACGGGGGGCGACGTTCATCTCGCTTTACCGCCATTCCAGCCTTGCGCTGCGCGCCGTGCTTCAGTTGCCTTATCGCCCGGTTTTCCATGCGATGCAGGAGGATGATCTTTGGTTGCTGCAGCCGGACGAGCCGGGTGTGCTGCGACGCTATGCAATCGACATGCTGAAAGAACCGGCGCTGGCACCGAATTCGCTGGTGCTGGTGGAAACGCGGCACTTTGACGTGCCCTACGACCGGATGCTGACCTCGGCCTACGGTCGCATTGTGCTGAGCACCGGTTCAGCGGACGGGCCGTTTGAAATAGTGGGGGATGAGTAGCCCGGGAGCGCGGGTGCAATCGCCGCAAGAATCCGGCTCACGGGACGCGACGCATGGTGTCGGGTGTGATGATGGCGGTGCTAATCTCGCGCTTGCCCTCCATCCGGATTCCACCATGTCCGACACCACGCTGCGTTATCTGGAAACCCTGCGCGCCATTCCGCGCCATCCGCGCAAAATCACCGCCGGCGAGGTACATGCGCATCTGCTCGGTGCCGGATTCGAGATCGGCGATCGCAGCGTGGAGCGCGATCTGCACAAGCTTTCGACGCGTTATCCCATCGTCTGCGATGAGGGCGTGCGGCCGGCGGGTTGGTGCTGGCGGGCGGGCGCGGCGGATTTGATTGCACCGGGGTTGACCACGGGTGAGGCGCTGGAACTGGAGCTTTTGGCGCGCTATCTGAAGCCGCTGTTGCCATCGGGCGCATGGGCCAGCTTGCAGCCGAGGCTTTCTGCTGCGAAGGCGACATTGAAAACACTGGCCGATGCGCCTTTGGCGCGCTGGCGCAAGCGGGTGGCGGTGATCGGGGACGGGCCGCCGCTGCAGGTGCCGGAAATTGCCTCGCAGGTGCTTGCCACGGTGCATGAGGGTCTGTTGCGCAACTGTCGCATCGTGCTGGATTACCGTGCGGTGGAGGCGGAAAAACCCCGGCGCTACGAAGTCAATCCGGTGGCGCTGGTGTACATGGGCCAGGTTGGATATCTGGTCGCCATGCTTTGGGAATACGACGATCTGCGGCTGCTGGCGCTGCATCGGATGAGCCAGCCCGAACTGCTCGATACACCGGCCCGGCAAGCCAAGGATTTCGACCTCAGCAACTACCTGCGCGAGCAATCCCCGTTCGATTTTCCCGGCAGCGAGGAATGGCATCTGCAATTGCGCGTCCACGGCTGGCTGGCACGGCATCTGGAGGAACGGCGTCTGTCGAAGGATCAACGCATCGAGCCGAACGGCGATGATGCGGACACCGCGATCGTGCGGGCCACGGTGCGCGAAAGCGAACGCATGGTCTGGTGGCTGCGCAGTCACGGCCCGGCGGTGGAAGTGCTGGAGCCGGCCGCGCTGCGACAGCGTCTGGCGGAGGATTTCGCAGCGCTGGCGGCCTGTTATTCGAAGGCATCGAAATGATTTTCAGATTGCTGTTACTGTTCGCCGGGCTGCTGCTGGCCGGTGCGGCATCGGCATTGACCATCCATGAGGTGAAATACGCTTCGCAGGCGGATCTGAAGGTCTATCGCGTGCGTTACGCCTCGCAGGCCGATCTTCGCACTCACTGGGTGGATTATCGCAGCCAGGCGCGCGGCGATGCGCTGTGGTGGCGCGCGCCTTACGCCTCGCAGGCGCAAGTCAAGGTGTTCTTCGTGCCGTATGCCTCGCAGGCCGATCTGAAGATTTTCGAAGCCGATTACGCCAGCCAGGCCGGCTGGAATGGGCCACCGAGGGGCCTTGGCATACGCTGATGCCGGCGTAGCCGACGCCGGTGTCGCAGCAACAGTTTGTGCGACAGCAAATGTCGCAGCAAGGCGGCACGATGTTTCTTTTCCGACAGGTGAACCCGCCATGCCCGATACCGCCCTTCTCGACCAGACCCGCAGCCTGATCCGTCAGGCACGCTCGATCGTGGTGCTGAGCGGCGCCGGCATGTCGGCCGAAAGCGGCATCGCGACGTTCCGCCAGGCCAGCACCGGGCTGTGGTCGCGCTATTCGCCGCAGGATCTGGCCACACCCGAGGCCTGGCGCAACGATCCGGCGCTGGTCTGGGGCTGGTATCTGTGGCGCATGGCGGCGGTGCGCGCGGCGCAGCCCAATGCCGGGCATCTGGCGCTGGCCAAAGCGGCGGAAAACAGGCCGCTGGTGGTCGTCACGCAGAATGTCGACGATCTGCACGAACGTGCCGGCAGCCGCGAGGTGCTGCATCTGCATGGCGAACTGTTCGCGCATCGCTGCTTCGCCTGTGCGCGGCGTTGCTCCGAAGTGCCGATTCCGGCGGTCGATGACGAGCCGGCGCATGTCGATCCGCCGCGTTGCACGCATTGCGGCGGGCGCATCCGCCCGGGCGTGGTGTGGTTCGGGGAAAACCTGCCGGAAGCACCGTTCCGCGCGGCGGTGGAGGCCAGCCAGTCCTGTGATCTGATGCTGGTGGTCGGCACTGCCGGCGTCGTGCACCCGGCTGCCGCATTGCCGTCGCTGGCACGCCAGCATGGCGCCAGCATCGTCGAGATCAACCCGCAGCAAACCGAACTGTCCACCCTCGCCGATGTATGCCTGCGCGGCGGCGCGGCGCAGGTGCTGCCGAAACTGTTCGACGCCAGCCCCGAGCAATTGGGCTGAATCCACACATGTCGTAGGAGCGCACTCGAAGAGGGCGCGAAAAAACGCCGGGGCGCCGTCGGGGGTTCACACCATCGCGCCCTCTTCGAGTGCGCTCCTACATTGGGGGTTTTGGCAGGTGAAGCCGGGTGTCGTGCCGGACATCGCGTTGCGCGGATGCAATTGCGACGTTTTCCGACGCACATATCAGCCATCTGCCGATAGGCGCGGGTGCTGCCCTGACCAATGCTGCGGTCATGACAGTCATCACTCCAGCACCTTCCGGCCACGGCGCGCTGCGAAGGGGCCGATACAGCGAACCGGGGCGGGTTTACCACTTGACCAGTGGCACGCATGATCGTCGATCCGTTTTCAGTGACCATCGTGCCGCGTGGGCCGCATGCCGTTCCTTTCATGACAGCCGTCTGCTCAGGGACACCCGTCTTCTTGCCTGGGTTCTGATGCCGGACCATGCGCACTGGCTGCTTGAGTTGGGTGTGGCCTGTCCCCTGCCCAAGGTGGTCGAGTTGCTGAAGTCGGCGAGCGCCCGCCATGCCAACCGTGCTCTTGGTCGCTGCGGGCCGCTCTGGGCCCGGGCGTACCATGATCGTGCCTTGCGATATGAAGACGATGTGATCCAGACCGCGCGGTACATCCTCGGCAACCCGCTGCGTGCCGGACTGGTCCAGCGCATCGGCGATTACCCGTATTGGAACGCCATCTGGCTGTAGGAGCGCACTCGCAGAGGGCGCGAAGGTGTGATTTCCACCGGCACTCTGGGCGCTTTTCGCGCCCCCTGCGGGTGCGCTCCTACATTGGGGGTTCGGCTTCGTTGCCGACGTAGCGGGCGCGTGGGCGGATCAGGCTGCTTTGGCCCTGTTGTTCCAGTGCGTGGGCGAGCCAGCCGGCGACGCGGCCGGCGGCGAACAGGGCCAATGCGGCGCTCGCGTCCAGCTCGTGGGCTTCGATGAGCGCGGCCAGCATCAGGTCGATGTTGGGATGCTGGCCGGTCAGGGTTGCGACCTGTTCCACCAGCGCGGTCACGGTGGAGAACTTTTCCGGCAGGGCTGGGCGCTGCCGGATCTGTGCGAGCAGTTCCGCGCCGCGCGGGTCGCCGTGCGGGTACAGCGCGTGGCCGAAGCCGGGGAATTCGTCGCCGCGTTGCCAGCGTTCGGAAACAAACACAGCCAGATCCGGCGTCTGGCGGGCCTGGCGCAGGAATGCGAACGCGCGTGCGGTGGCGCCGCCATGGCGCGGGCCGGTGAGGGCGGAAAGGCCGGCGCAGACGGTGGCGTGCAGGTGCGCGCCGGTGGAGGCGACCACGCGTGCGGCGAAGGCCGAGACATTCAGCTCGTGCTCGGCGCACAGCACCAGCGCGATGCGCAGCAGTTCGGCAAAGGCGGCGTCGTGCGGTTTCCAGCAGCGCGCCAGCAGCGCATGCACCGGTTCGGATGACGGCGCCACGCCGGCCAGCAGGGCGGCGTTCTGGCGCAGCAGCAACGCGGCGGTTTCGCGCCGCACCGAGGGCGAGGCGTTCAGCGAATGCGGCAGCGCCAACGCTAGCAGCGGCATTGTCGCCAGCGCGCGTTCCAGCGGTGGCAGTGCGCTATTGCCGGCCAGTGGCGCCGCGATGTCCGGCCATGGCGGCGGTGGCTGATCGAACGGATCCTGCGCGCCGCAATCCCATAGCAGTCGGGCCGCGTCTTCCAATGTGGCGCCGTCACGCGCCAGCGTTACCGCCGAATGGCCGCGATAGGTCGGGCCATCCGGGCGGATCTGCGAGATCGCGGTTTCCATCACCGGCAGGCCGCGATCCAGGCTCTGCGCCGCGCCGCGTGCGGCTCCACGGCCGGCACGTTTGCGTGCCAGCAGGCGATCGATGTCCTGCGCACGATAGACCCGGCTGCGCGGATCGTCGCCGGGGCGCGATTCGATCAGGCCTCGGCTGACGTAGGCATACAGCGTGGCGGTGCTGATGCCGAGCCGGGCGGTGGCTTCGCTGGCCGGAACATAGGCCTTGCTCATGGGTTGATTGATGAAATCAAGATTGATCAATAGATCATACAGTGCCACAGTTGTGCATCGTGCCGTAAGCCCCGTCGGCGGATTTTCCGCAGCTGGAGGCGGTAAACGGCGACGTGTTCAGGCAGCGTGCCCGCACCGATGGCGCGCAGCCACATGCGATTTTCCACCCGCCGGCGCACACTGGCCGGCCTGACGAGGACTCCGCCCATGACGCAATCTTCCTCCGCCGGCGCGCGCTTCCGTGCCGCCCTGGCCGCCGAATCGCCGTTGCAGGTGATCGGCGCGATCAATGCCAACCACGCGCTGCTGGCCAAGCGCGCTGGCTTCAAGGCGATCTATCTGTCCGGCGGCGGCGTCGCGGCCGGTTCGCTCGGCCTGCCGGATCTGGGCATCAACACGCTGGAAGACGTGCTGATCGACGTGCGCCGCATCACCGATGTCTGCGATCTGCCGCTGATGGTGGATATCGACACCGGCTTCGGCCCCTCGGCGTTCAACATCGAGCGCACCATCAAGTCCTTGATCAAGGCCGGCGCCGCGGCCTGCCATATCGAGGACCAGGTCGGCGCCAAGCGCTGCGGGCATCGGCCGGGCAAGGAAATCGTCACGCAGGGCGAGATGGTGGATCGCGTGAAGGCCGCCGCCGATGCGAAGACCGACAAGGACTTCTTCCTGATCGCGCGTACCGATGCGATCCAGGTCGACGGCGTGGATGCAGCGATCGAACGCGCCATCGCCTGCGTTGAAGCCGGTGCCGACGGCATCTTCGCCGAGGCCGCCTACGATCTGGACACCTACCGCAAATTCGTCGATGCAGTGAAGGCGCCGGTGCTGGCCAACATCACCGAGTTCGGCGCGACCCCGCTGTTCTCGCGCGACGAACTGGCCTCGGCCGGCGTGGCGATCCAGCTGTTCCCGCTGTCGGCTTTCCGTGCTGCCAACAAGGCCGCTGAAAACGTCTACACCGCGGTGCGCCGTGACGGCCACCAGAAATCCGTTGTCGATGCGATGCAGACCCGCGAGGAACTGTACGAGCGCATCGGCTATCACGCGTTCGAGCGGAAGCTGGATGCGTTGTTTGCGGCCAAGAAATAAACCTCATCTCCGTCATTTCCTCTCACAGGAGTGACGGCAACAGGTATCGAAGGAGAAGACCATGACCGACACGACCTCCACCCCCGGCTTCAAGCCGAAAAAATCCGTCGCCCTGTCCGGCACCGCCGCCGGCAACACCGCGCTGTGCACCGTGGGCCGCAGCGGCAATGATCTGGCCTATCGCGGCTACGACATCCTCGACCTGGCCACCACCAGCGAGTTCGAGGAAATCGCGCATCTGCTGGTGCACGGCAAGCTGCCCAACCGCGCCGAACTGGCCGCGTACAAGACCAAGCTGAAGTCGCTGCGCGGCCTGCCGGCGGCGGTGAAAACCGCGCTGGAAGAACTGCCGCCCTCGGCCCATCCGATGGACGTGATGCGTACCGGTGTCTCGGTGCTGGGCTGCGTGAAGCCGGAAAAGGACGACCACAACCATCCCGGCGCGCGCGACATCGCCGACAAGCTGATGGCGTCGCTTGGTTCGATGCTGCTGTACTGGTACCACTTCGCCTACAACGGCCGCCGCATCGAGGTGGAAACCGATGACGACTCCATCGGTGGCCACTTCCTGCATCTGCTGCATGGCGAAAAGCCCAGGGACAGCTGGGTACGTGCGATGCACACCTCGCTGATCCTCTACGCCGAGCACGAGTTCAACGCGTCCACCTTCACCTGCCGCGTCATCGCCGGCACCGGCAGCGACATGTATTCGGCGATTGCCGGCGGCATCGGCGCACTGCGCGGGCCCAAGCATGGCGGCGCCAACGAGGTCGCGTTCGAGATTCAGAAGCGTTACGAAACCCCGGACGAGGCCGAGGCCGACATCCGCGAGCGCGTGGCGAGAAAGGAAGTCGTCATCGGCTTCGGACATCCGGTGTACACCGTCTCGGATCCGCGCAACAAGGTGATCAAGCAGGTCGCCAAGGAGCTTTCCGAGGAAGCCGGCAGCACCAAGATGTACGACATCGCCGAGCGCCTGGAATCAGTGATGTGGGACATCAAGAAGATGTTCCCGAACCTGGACTGGTTCAGCGCCGTCAGCTACCACGTGATGGGCGTGCCGACCGACATGTTCACCCCGCTGTTCGTGATCGCCCGCACCAGCGGCTGGAGCGCGCACATCATCGAGCAGCGCATCGACGGCAAGATCATCCGCCCGAGTGCCAATTACACCGGGCCGGAGGATCAGGCTTTCGTGCCGATTGACGAGCGGTAAGTGATCGTTCGGGAATGGGGAGTCGGGAGTAGGGAATCGTAGAAGCATATCGGCATCGGCGCGAGGTGGGATCGAGTCGAAACATCGAGGCTCACCCACCCCGGATCCCCACTCCCAATTCCCGATTCCCCGCCCTCAGGTCAGTTGCCGAGAATGATCCAGATCGCCGCGGCAAAGGTCATCGCGGCGAACAGTACGCCGCCCAGGCCGGTGATCTGTGATCGCGGTTTGCGCAGGCCAAAGCGCAGAAAGCCGACTACCAGCGACGGCACCAGCAGCAGTACCGCCACGAGCAGCAGAACATTGTCTTGCATGGTGTCCTCTTCAACGTGGGTCGACAGCGACCCTTGTCACCATGATGACCGCTCCGACGCGGCCGGACTTGATCCAGACCAAGTCGCCGCACGGCAACACGAAACAGGAGTTTCCGCATGAACAATCCCCAGCACCGCAAACCGCTGCCAGGCACTTCGCTCCACTGGTATGACGCACGCGAAGCCGTCGAGGCGCTCAAGCCCGGCGCCTGGGCGACGCTGCCCTATACCGCCCGCGTGCATGCCGAAAACATCGTGCGCCGTGCCGAGCCGGCACGGATCAATGCCTATCTGGAACAGCTGATCGAACGCCGCCGCGATCTGGATTTTCCGTGGTTCCCGGCGCGCGTGGTCTGCCACGACATCCTCGGCCAGACCGCGCTGGTGGACCTGGCCGGCCTGCGTGACGCCATTGCCGAGCAGGGCGGCGATCCGGCCCAGGTCAATCCGGTCGTGCCGGTGCAGCTGATCGTGGACCACTCTCTGGCGGTGGAATGCGGCGGCTACGATCCGGAGGCCTTCAACCGCAACCGCGAGATCGAGAACCGGCGCAATGCCGACCGTTTCCACTTCATCGACTGGACCGCCGAGGCCTTCGAGAACGTCGATGTGATCCCGCCGGGCAACGGCATCATGCACCAGATCAATCTGGAGAAGATGTCGCCGGTGATCTACACCCAGGACGGCGTCGCCTTCCCCGACACCTGCGTCGGTACCGACAGCCACACCCCGCATGTGGACGCGCTGGGCGTGATCGCGATCGGCGTCGGCGGGCTGGAAGCCGAGAGCGTGATGCTCGGCCGCGCCTCGTGGATGCGCACTCCGGAAATGGTCGCGGTGGAACTCAGCGGCAAGCCGCAGCCGGGCATCACCGCCACCGACATCGTGTTGGCGCTGACCGAATTCCTGCGCAAGGAAAAGGTCGTCGGCGCCTATCTGGAATTCCGTGGCGAAGGCGCCGCCGCGCTGACCATCGGCGACCGCGCCACCATTTCCAACATGGCGCCCGAATACGGCGCCACCGCCGCGATGTTCTTCATCGACGACAACACGCTCGACTACCTGCGCCTGACCGGGCGCGAAGACGAGCAGGTGGCGCTGGTGGAAACCTACGCCAGGACCGCCGGCCTCTGGGCCACGGATCTGGCCGATGCGCAGTACGAACGCACCCTGCACTTCGACCTGTCCGGCGTGGTGCGCAACATGGCCGGCCCGTCGAACCCGCACCGCCGCCTGCCGGTCAGCGATCTGGCCGAACGCGGCATCGCGGTGAATCTGGACGCCGCGCTGCGTGAAGAATCCGACGGCCTGCTGCCTGATGGCGCGGTCATCATCGCGGCCATCACCTCCTGCACCAACACCTCCAACCCGCGCAACGTCATCGCCGCTGCACTGCTGGCGCGCAACGCGGTGCGCAAGGGTCTGGCGCGCAAGCCGTGGGTGAAAACCTCGCTCGCGCCCGGCTCCAAGGCGGTGCAGCTGTATCTGGAAGAATCCGGCCTGTTGCCGGATCTGGAACAGCTCGGTTTCGGCATCGTCGGATTCGCCTGCACCACCTGCAACGGCATGAGCGGTGCGCTGGATCCGCAGATCCAGCAGGAAGTCATCGAGCGCGATCTGTACGCGGTGGCGGTGCTCAGCGGCAACCGCAATTTCGACGGACGCATCCACCCGTACGCCAAGCAGGCCTTTCTCGCCTCACCGCCGCTGGTGGTGGCCTACGCCATCGCCGGCACGGTGCGTTTCGACATCGAAAAGGATGTGCTCGGCCTCGGCCCCGACGGCAAGCCGGTCACGTTGAAAGACCTGTGGCCCAGCGATGAGGAAATCGACGCCGTCGTCGCCGAATACGTGAAGCCCGAACAGTTCCGCAAGGTCTACGGCCCGATGTTCGACGTGCGCGTGGAACTGGGTCGCAAGGTCAGCCCGCTGTACGACTGGCGCCCGATGAGCACCTACATCCGCCGCCCGCCGTACTGGGAAGGTGCGCTGGCCGGCGAGCGCACGATGCGCGGCATGCGGCCGCTGGCGATCTTCGGCGACAACATCACCACCGACCACATTTCGCCCTCGAACGCGATCCTGCCCGACAGCGCCGCCGGCGAATACCTGGCGAAAATGGAACTGCCGGAGGAGGACTTCAATTCCTACGCCACCCATCGCGGCGACCACCTCACCGCGCAGCGCGCCACCTTCGCCAACCCCAAGCTGATCAACGAGATGGCGGTGGTCGATGGGCAGGTGAAGCAGGGTTCGCTGGCGCGGATCGAGCCGGAAGGCCAGGTCACGCGCATGTGGGAAGCGATCGAAACCTATATGGAACGCGGCCAGCCGCTGATCATCATCGCCGGTGCCGACTACGGCCAGGGTTCATCGCGCGACTGGGCCGCCAAGGGCGTGCGCCTGGCCGGTGTGGAAGTCATCGTGGCCGAGGGCTTCGAACGCATCCACCGCACCAACCTGATCGGCATGGGCGTGCTGCCCCTGCAGTTCCGCGCCGGTGATACGCGCGCCACCTACGCGATCGACGGTACCGAGACCTTCGATGTCGTCGGCCAGCCGGCGCCGGGAGCCGAACTGGTCCTGGTGATCCAGCGCCGCAATGGTGAACGCGTCGAGGTTCCGGTCACCTGCCGCCTGGATTCGGACGAGGAAGTGACGATCTACGAAGCCGGCGGCGTACTGCAACGCTTCGCGCAGGATTTCCTGGCGGCCAACCGCAGCGCCTGAAACCTGCCGCAATCACTGCACAGGTTGGTGATTCCCCCGGACGTGATCCGGGGGAACCCCAGCACCGGAAGGCCGGAAGGTGATAGGCCGCTGCCATCTGGATGCAGACACCGGCGGCATCATGTCGCCGCGGTTCGCTTCGCTCACCACGACCTATTGGCTGGGCATTGCCGGGAAAGCCCGTCGTAGCCATGCCGCCCTCACGAAGCGGCATGGCCCGTAATCGCATCAGGCGCCGGCCCTGGCCGCATCACCCGGCCGCGATTCCTCGCCACCCGGATACACCGCAAAGCGTTCGGCTGCATCGCCATGTGTGGGGGCGCCATCCGGGAACGGCCAGTCACCGAAGCGGGTGCGCTGGAAATCCGCGAACGCCTGCTGGATCTGCTGCGGCGTGTTCATCACGAATGGCCCATAGGTCGCCACCGGCTCACCGATCGGGCGTCCCTGCAACAGCAACACCTGCACGTCACCTTCTCCGCGATTGGTGATGGACAGTGTCGCCTCCGAACGCAGCTGCGCGGTATGACGCGCGGGCAATGACGTGCCTTCGATCTCCACGGCATCGCCCACCAGCAGATGCAGCGAACGCGACAACCCGGCCGCGCCGGCCGGCAACGACCAGCTGGCTCCGGCCGGAATGCCGACCAGCCACACTGCCACATCCGCTTCCGGGCGCGCGGCCCACGAATCCGGCGGTGGTGCCAACGGCGTGGCGTCGCCATACGCACCGGCAATCACCTTCACCTGCACCTCGCCGGGTTCGTCAACGACCGGAATGTCCTCGTTCCAGAACATCGAGAAATTCGGTGCCGACATCTTGCTGGCCGCCGGCAGGTTCAGCCAGATCTGCGCCAGATTCAGCGTGTTCGGTCCGTTGGCATCCAGCAGCGGAAACATCTCCGAATGCATGATCCCGCCGCCGGCGGTGAGCCACTGCACATCGCCCATGCCATAGCGCGCCTTGCCGCCGAGCGAATCGGCGTGGTCGACATAGCCCTGGGTCACCACGGTGATGGTTTCAAAGCCGCGATGTGGATGCGCGGGGAATCCCGGCACGCGCTCGCCGTGGTACATGTTCCAGCCATCCTTGTTGGCGAAATCCGAACCCATCTGGCGTCCGGCCAACGATGCGACCGGCGCCAACGCGCCATCGCCCTGCGGATACAAATCCAGATGGTGCGCCATGAACAGGAACGGATCGGCCCCGCGCCACGGGCTGGCGAGCGAGGAAATGGACAGGATCGGCGAGGGGCTCATGACGGCTCCGGTTGCGGGTGGATGCCCCATCAGATCGTTGCCCGCGCCGGGAAATTCAACGCCGCCACTGCGCCCCTGGCCGCAACGCAGTGTTGCTGCGCAGGCATCAATCCTGCGGATTGTGGTGATTTCGCAGTCGCATTCCGCGTCGGTTGTTTCACGAATATCCGGAAAACGCCGACGACCGTTCGCTGCCCGGACTGACGCCGGCATACGCTGGTCCGTGGCCGGCCTGCATGGTAGGGTTTGCATCGCAAATGCAACGCAACCGGAGCTGTCATGAAAACCGCCACCCTGCCGTCCCTGCGCGTCGAGCCCGAGCTGCGCCAAGCTGCCGAATCCGTGTTGGAGAAGGGCGAAAACCTGTCCGCCCTGATGGAAAAATCCCTGCGCGGCGAAGTGAACCGCCGCCGCAATCAGGCCGAATTCATCGCCCGTGGTCTGGCCTCGCGTGACGAAGCTGAGCGTACCGGGGTGTACTACACCGTGGACGAATCGCTGGCGCGGCTGGACGCCGTGCTCGCCAAACATGCACCCGACAAGCCGTGAGCTTCCTCGTCCGGATCAGCACGGCCGCGCAGGACGATCTGGAACGCCTGCTGGATTTCCTGGCACCCACCGACTACGCCAGCGCACTGCGCGCACGTGCCGCGATCGAACGTGGCTACGGCCTGCTTGCCGACATGCCGTTTGCCTGCCGCAAGGTGGATGCAAACAATCCCCTCCTGCGAGAACTGGTCATTCCTTTCGGCGGCGCCGGCTACGTCGCACTGTTCGAAATCACCGATTCCGACACCCTGACGGTGCTTGCCGCGCGCCACCAGCGCGAGGACGACTACCACTGATCGCCCGGTACCCATCGGCGCAGGCTGATATGCATGTCCGCACCGGATGGCCGGACTGATCTGCCACACAACGACATCGCAGGGAGCGCATTTCACCGGCTCCATCGGCGAGCGTCTCCAGACTTGGCAAGGCCGGCGCGGCGCGGAATGTGCGCCGGCTGCAACGGCACGGATTGAAGGTCGAAACACTGCGCGCACCATCATCAACCTCTCGCCATTTTCCGGCCAACCGGGACAATGCACCCCATGACTCCCCAACAACGCACCGCCTTCATCACCGCCCTGGTCCTTGGGCTGGCCTACATCGCACTGATCCCGCAACAGCCGTGGCCGCTGAGTTGGCTGCTGAAGCCGCTTCCGATGCTGATCTACGCGGCGCTGATGTGGCACGCGTTCGGAGGCGCCACCGGGCGCTGGTTGGCCCTGGGATATGTCGCTGCGGCGACGGGCGATTTCTTTCTCGATTACGGCGAGCGCGACGGCCTGTTCATGCAGGCTTTGCTGGCATTTCTCGTCAACCAGATCGCGCTGATCGTCGCGTTCGCGCGGCCCGGTGCCGGGCGGCCCATGCCGTGGCTGCGGGCGTTGCCGGCGCTGCTGTATTGCGTGCTGCTGGCGGCGTGGCTGGTGCCGCGATCCGGCCATCTGATGCTGCCGGTGGCGGTGTATCTGGGATCGCTGCTGGCGATGGCAGTGATGGCGTGCCGGGTGGAGGCGCGCATCGGCCCGGTATGGCTGGGTGCGATGCTGTTCCTGCTGGCCGATTCGCTGATCGGGGTGAACAAGTTCGCCACGCCGTTCCCGCACGCGGTGCTGGTTATCGTGTGCTGCTACTTCACCGGCCAGAGCCTGATCGCGTGGGGCTTGTTGCGCGTGGCACGGCCTGCGCGCAGCTGAGTGCGGGCGCCCGTGATGCGACAATGGCGCACTTTGCATTGACGGTATCCCGCCATGAAACACCCCGCCCAACTCCGCATTCCCGCCACCTACATGCGCGGTGGCACGTCGAAAGGCGTGTTCTTCCGGCTGGAGGATCTGCCCGCAGCCGCGCGCGTGCCCGGTACGGTGCGCGATGCACTGTTGCAGCGCGTGATCGGTTCGCCCGATCCATACGGCAAGCAGACCGATGGCATGGGCGGAGCGACATCGAGTACCAGCAAGGCGGTGATCGTGTCGCCGTCCACGCGCGAAGGGCACGATGTGGATTACCTGTACGGGCAGGTCAGCATCGACACTGATTTCGTGGACTGGTCGGGCAATTGCGGCAATCTTTCCACCGCTGCCGGCGCGTTCGCGATCCACGCCGGTTATGTCACCCACGTTCCGGAAAACGGCATCTGCACGGTGCGCATCTGGCAGGCCAACATTGGCAAGACCATCCTCGCGCATGTTCCGGTGAGCCACGGGCAGGTGCAGGAAACCGGCGATTTCGAGCTGGATGGGGTGACTTTTCCGGCGGCGGAAATTGTCCTGGAGTTCCTCGATCCTTCGGACGAAGGCGAGGACGATGCCGCAGGTTCGATGTTCCCCACCGGCAACCTCGTCGATGAACTCGATGTGCCCGGCATCGGCGTGCTGAAAGCCACGATGATCAGCGCCGGCATCCCGACCGTGTTCGTCAACGCCGCCGATATCGGCTACGACGGTACCGAGCTGCAGGCCGCGATCAACGAAAACCGCGCTGCGCTGGAAAAGCTCGAAGCCATCCGTGTTGCCGGTGCGCTGCGCATGGGTCTGATCCAGACCGCCGATGAAGCACTGAAGCGCCAGCACACGCCGAAGGTCGCCTTCGTTGCACCGCCGAAGGATTACGTTTCCAGCAGCGGCAAGGCCATCGCGGCATCCGACATCGACTTGAACGTGCGTGCGATGTCGATGGGCAAGTTGCACCACGCGATGATGGGCACGGCTTCTGTTGCGATCGCCACCGCGGCGGCGGTGCCGGGCACGCTGGTGAATCTGGCTGCCGGTGGTGGCGAACGCGACGCGGTGCGTTTCGGCCATCCTTCCGGCACCTTGCGTGTGGGCGCGGCGGTGGCTCAGAGCGACGGAAAATGGACGGTGACCAAGGCGGTGATGAGCCGCTCGGCACGCATCCTGATGGAAGGGTTTGTGCGGGTGCCGGGCTGACTTCGTGCTGTGGCGGGCGGATGCGCATCTGAACCCGCCACCTTTCCTGCTTACACCGTAATCCGCAGAGGTCGGGCTGAGCGACGCGATGCCCGACATTCGGGGATACACGGAATCTGGGGGAACCCACCCGGCTGCTGTCTGAAAGTGGTGGTGTCGGGGTTCGCTGCGCTCACCGCCGACCTATTCGTGTCAGACCCCTTGCCACTCGCGTAGGAGCGCACCCGAAGGACGCGCGATCAACGCTCAGCGCGTGGGCTTTCTTCGGCTTGTCCCGAGCTTGCGGGTCAGGGTGTTGCGGCCCAGCCCGAGGCGGCGCGCGGCTTCCTGCTTGCGACCACCGCTGGCGGTGAGCGCGGCATCGAGCAGGATCTGCTCCAGGCGCTCGGCGGCACGCGGATGCAAGGCATCGTGGCCGGCGGCCAGTTCGGCCTCGGCCCAGCGCCGGAATGCGTGTTCCCAGTCGTGGGGCCGGGTGGAATCGGTGTGTTGCGCATCGCGATGTTCCGGCGCGGTTTCTCCCATGCCGGTGTCCGCGCGCGAATGCAGCAGTTTCGCCGGCAGGTCGGAAGGCATGATCACATCGCCCGGTGCCAGCGCGATCAGCCGCCAGCACAGGTTTTCCAGCTCGCGTACGTTGCCTGGCCAGTGATGCTGGCGCAGTGCGTCAAGTGTGGCCGGGGCGAAATGCTTGGGCGCCGATTGCAGTTGCCGCGCGGCATCGGCGAGGAAGCGCTGTGCCAGAACCGGCACGTCCTCGCGCCGTTCGCGCAGCGGCGGGAGCGCCAGCCGCACCACGTCGAGCCGGTGCAGCAGGTCGGCGCGGAAGCGGCCTTCGGCGGCGGCCCGGTCCAGGTCCTGATGCGTGGCGGCGATCACGCGCACGTCCACGGAAATGAGTTCGCGCCCGCCGACGCGGAAGAATTCGCCTTCGGCCAGCACCCGCAGCAGGCGCGTTTGCAACGCCAGCGGCATGTCGCCGATTTCGTCCAGGAACAGGGTGCCGCCATCGGCCTGCTCGAAACGGCCGATATGGCGTTTGGCCGCGCCGGTGAAGGCGCCGGCCTCGTGCCCGAACAGTTCGGACTCCAACAGTTCAGCCGGAATCGCGGCGGTATTGAGTGCGATGAAGGGTCGCCGTGCGTGCGCCGAATGCTGGTGCAGCGCGCGCGCCACCAGCTCCTTGCCGGTACCGGTTTCGCCGGTAATCAGCACCGACAGCGGTGCCTGCGCCAGCCGGCCGATGGCGCGGTACAGCTCGCGCATCGCGGGCGAATCACCGGCCAGTTCCAGCGTTTCGCCGCCGGGTGAAACGTTGCCGGCGGTGGTGTCGGTGCTGCCCTGGTTCAACGCGCGCCGCGCCATCGCCACGGCGGCGTCGATGTCGAAAGGTTTGGACAGGAAATCATGCGCGCCGCCACGGAAGGCGCCGGCGGTGCTGGGCACATCGGTCCACGCGCTCATCACGATCACCGGCAATTCCGGCAAACGTTGCTTCAGCGCATCGAGCAGGTGCAGGCCGTCGATCTGCGGCATGCGCAGGTCGGTGAAGACCAGTGCCGGTGCGGCGTGGCCGTCATCCAGTGCGCGCAGCACGGCGCCCGCGCTGTCGAATTCGATCACCGTGTGCCCGGCTTCGCGCAACGCCTGCGCCAGCACGAAGCGCACCGAGCGGTCGTCGTCGACCACCCACAACGGCTTCATGCCGCCCACCGGAGTTGCGGCGCGGCAAGGTTCATTGCCCCTGGCCGATTGCGATGAGGATCAGCAGCACCAGCAGCGCGGCCAGTACCGCGAAGAGGATCTTGACCCAGCTGTAGGGCCGTTCGCCGGCGATCTTGCCGGTATGGCCGTTGGCCACGATCTGGAAATTGCGCGAGCCGTAGGTGTAGCCGACCAGCCACACCGGCACCAGCACATGCTTGAAGGTGCGGCCGCGGTACTGGCTGCGCACTTGCAGGTTGCGCTGGGTGTCGCCGGGCACCTGGGCGGCGCAAAGGTTGCGGGTCTGACGCTCAAGGTCCTGCATGTTCATGTCCGCGGCGCGGCGCAGATCGACCTGGTAACGCTCCACCGTCCAGCCGCGCACGAATTCGGGTGCGTAGGGTTTCAGGTCCGAGGCGGTCGGGAACGGTTCGATCTGGCGTAGCAGCGCGGCATGCACGCCGGCGGTGCCGGGCACCAGCTCGTCATCGTAGAAGTGCGCCAGCCGGCCGGCAGCCGGTTCCCAGCGCACTTTGCGCACCTGGCGGGTACGGCGCTGGCCGTTCTGGGTATAGGTTTCGGTGACGTAGTAGTAATGCCCGGCCTCAGCCGTCCACTGCGCGTCGACATGCGCATCGAAGGTCCAGTAGGGCAGGTAGATGCCGTGCAGGGTGTCGGTCAGCGCTGCGCTCTTGAGCCGGTTCGGCGCGAACCAGCGGCTGCCGTACCACTTCCGTATCGCATCGCGGATCTGGCCGTCGCTGATCTTGAACGGCAACAGGCTCTGCGGGGTGATCGCATCGCCCATATCTTCGTGCGCGACAATCGCCGGCGAGCCGCAGAAGTCGCAGCGCTGCGCCGCGCGGGTGCCAACGAACACCGAAATCGCATGGCAGCTGCGGCATTTGACCTCGTGCCGTTCCTCGCCCCAGCCGCGCCCGCTGGAAGGATGTTCCAGCGCTTCGAGAAGATCCTGCTCGATGATCTGCGTGCCCGGATCGGCGGCCTGCGCCGGCGACCACGGCGCCGTCGTGCCGCAGTACGGGCAGCGCAGGGCCTGGTGGGTGGCGTTCCATACCAGATCGCCGCCGCATTCCGGGCAGGAATGCTTGCCGATGGCGATGCCGGTGGGGGCGGGGTTGGTCATGACAGATGGCGAAAGGATGGCTGATGCGTTTGATTCCCGTCATTCCGGCGCAAGCCGGAATCCAGCTCTTGCCTGAGCAACGAAAAACCGGATGACCAGCCTTCGGCTGTTGAAGGGCGATTCCGGCTTGCGCCGGAATGACGGTATGGAATCACTCCCCGTGCAGGAAGGCTTCCAGCGCACTGCGTGCGATGCGCGTGGCGCTGCCGATCCTGCGTGCTTTCAGATCGCCGGATTCGATCGAGGCCATCACGTCCTCGACCGAGACGCCGAGCGCCTGCGCCGCCTGTTCCGGCGTCAGCACTTCCAACCCGCCGTTGGTCGCCGGCGCTGCCGCCTGTGCTGGAGCCGCCGGCTGCGCCGCCACACCACCCATGCCCTTCATCATTTCCTGCGCGATGCCGAAACCGACCGCCATCTGCGCCGGCACTGCCGCCGCGCCGCCGCCTTCGCCCTGGCCCATCGTGGCGCCCATCTGGTACTTCACGTAATCGTTGAGGTTGCCGATGGCGCCCATCGAGGAGCGCGCGTCGATGGCTTTTTCCACTTCCGGCGGCACCGAGACGTTTTCCAGGATGAAGCTGGTGATCTCGATGCCGTATTTTTCGACCATCGCCGGGTTGATGATCGGCAGCAGCGCATCGCCCAGTTCCGAATAGCGCTGGGCCACGTCCAGCGCCGGCACGTTGGCGCGGGCGAGGGCTTCGGTGAAGACGCTGACGATGCGCGAGCGCATGGTGTCGGCAAACTCGTCGAGGCGGAAGTTCTGGTCGGTGCCGGCCACTTCCCTCAGGAAACGCGGCGGATCAACGATGCGGAAATCGTAGGTGCCGAAGGCCCGCAGGCGTACCACGCCGAAATCGGCATCACGCATCATCACCGGGTTCGAGGTGCCCCATTTGTTGCCGGTGAACAGGCGCGTGTTGAGGAAATAGACATCGCATTTGAACGGCGATTCGAAGCCGTGTTTCCAGCCGTAGATGCGCGACAGGATCGGGATGTTCTGCGTGCTCAGCGTGTGCTTGCCGGGGCCGAACAGGTCGGCGTACTGGCCGGTCGCGACGAACTGCACCTGCTGGCTTTCGCGCACGATCAGCTGAGCACCGTTCTTGATGTTCTTGTCGTCGTCCGGCCAGCGGTAGGACAAGGTATCGCGCGAGTCATCGGTCCACTCGATGATCTCGATCAACTCGCCCCGGATGAAGTTGAAGATGCCCATGGTGTGCTTCCGCGTGGATTGGGAAGGCCATATTACCGGGCTGGACGGGGCTTGCAGCGGTCGGGCCGGTTTGGGCGTACACTGCCCGTCACATCCTCTTGATCTGCAAGGAGTTGGACATGAAATCCCGTCATGTATCGCGACTGTTTGCGCTGGCCCTGGCGGTGTCGCTGCCGGCCTGGTCGTCCGGCGATCTGCCGC
This sequence comes from Denitratimonas organivorans, assembly GCF_037478135.1. Taxonomy (NCBI): domain Bacteria; kingdom Pseudomonadati; phylum Pseudomonadota; class Gammaproteobacteria; order Lysobacterales; family Lysobacteraceae; genus Denitratimonas; species Denitratimonas organivorans. The sequence continues at coordinate 49,174 of NZ_JBBHDV010000015.1, read as the reverse complement.
GACCGGAGGTGACGCCGTATCCGCCCTGGTCGTCCGGCGATCTGCCGCCACCGGAGGTGACGCCGCATCCGCCCACACCGGACCAGGAGCTGACCCTGGTGGCGTATGCATCCAGTGGTGGCAAGCTGGACTGCGATCTGCATTTCCCGGTCGAAACCTTGCTGAGCCGCAGCGGCAACACGTTCACGCTCGAATATGCCGTCCGTACACGCAGTGCCGACTCGCCGATGGTGCCGTGCGTGCTGGTGCCGATGCCGGTGCGCTTGACGGCCTCGCTCGGCACGCTGCCGGCCGGCGACTACGAGGTGGTGGTCAGCGGCACCACGCTGGGCAACGTGAATCCCGACCAGCATCTGGCCTTCACCGTGGCTGCGAATGCGCCGGGTGGAACGCTGCCGGCACCCGAAGTGACGCCACCGAACCCGACCACGGCGGACGAGGTGCAGCTGCGGATCACCGATGGTGCGGCCACCAATGGCTGCAATCTGTCGATGCCCGAGCCGGTATCGGTGCGGCGCAATGGCCGTGTGATCCATATCGAGTACGCCTTCATCAGCATCGACGAATCCGAGGCGCCGCCCGGCACCATCTGTTTCAGTGCCCATTTTCCGGCTTATTTCCGGGCGGAGCTGGGCCGGCTGCCGGCCGGCGATTACGAGGTGACGATCAATGGCAGTCTCGATGGCACACCGCGCGCGACGCAGCAGGTGATCTTCGCCGTCACCGGAACGGGCGATGTTTCGTATATCCCCGCCAACCGGCCGCTGGCCCTGGCGTTGATGCTGCTGGTGCTGGGCGGGGTGGCGGTCTGGCGTCTGCGGGCGCGCTGATGCCGGGCAAATGCCCGCGCGGAGCCAAACTTCGCGCGGGTTTGCCGGTGTCGCGGGAGTTTCCGGTTCCGCCTCAGGGCGCGTGTTCGCGCGCCAGGTATTCCTGTGACTGCATTTCCGTCAGGCGGCTGACGGTGCGTTCGAATTCGTGTGCCACGCGCTGGCCGTGGTACAGGTCGAGCGGGTGCGTGGCGGCCGACGCCACCAGCTTGACGCCACGGTCGTAAAGTTCGTCCACCAGCAGTACGAAACGGTAGGCCGCATCCTCGCTGTTGCGGTCGAAGCCGGGCACACCGGAAACGATGATGGTGTGGAAGCGGCGTGCGATCTCGATGTAGTCCGCGACCGAGCGCGGGCCTTCGCACAGCACGGAAAAATCGAACCAGACCACGCCATCGGCCAGTTCGCGCACCGCGATCGGGCGGGCGTTGATTTCCAGTGTGGTGTCGTCGGCGTCGTGCGGTGCATCGCGGGTCAGGCGCGCGAAGGTCTTCGCCAGTTCCTGTTCGGCGGCGGCATCGGCCGGTGTCTGCCAGACGCTGGCGCGGGTCAGCGCGCGCAGCCGGTAATCCTGCTCGCTCTTGACCTCGTACACGCGGCAGTGGGCCTGCAGCAGGATGATCGCGGGCAGGAAGCTGGCGCGTTGCAGGCCGTCGCGGTAGAGGTTTTCCGGCGCGGTGTTGGAGGTGGTGACCAGGGTCACGCCGCGCGCGAACAGCTGTTCCAGCAGGCGCGCCAGCAGCATCGCATCGCCGATGTCGGTGACGAAGAATTCGTCCAGGCACAGCAGGCGGAACTCGCGCGCGTAGTCGGATGCGATCTGCACCAGCGGATCGGCGTGCTCGCCCATGGCTCGGATGCGGGCGTGCACTTCGCCCATGAAGCGGTGGTAATGGATGCGGCGCTTGGCCGGTAATTCCAGATGCGAGAAGAACAGGTCGACGAGGAAGGTCTTGCCGCGCCCGACGCCGCCCCACAGGTAGAGGCCGCGCACCGGCGCGTCGCGGCGCAGTTTGCGCGCCAGTTTCGCAAGGGCGCCGTCGTGCTCGCGTTCCAGCAGTTCGTCGTGGATGCGGTCCAGTTCCTCCAGCACCGCCAGTTGCACCGGATCGGATTGCCAGCGGCCCTGTTCCACGCCGATGCGGTACGCCTGCGACGGGCGCATCGGGGTCTGGTCCAGCGGTGGGGTCATGCGTGGCTCATGCCGCCACGGGCGGCGGCAGGTTGCCGCGCACGCCGTTCTTGATCGCGCCGCGCAGGTCCATCATGCGGCGGTGGAAGAAGTGGCCGGTTTCCGGCATCCGCACCAGGGTGGGGTTTTCCGGCATGGCTTCGATCCAGTCGTAGACCGCCTGCGGATCGACGATGTCGTCGTCTTCGCCCTGGATCACCAGCCACGGGCAGGGTGGGGCGATTGCGGCGGAGAAATCCCAGCGCCCGACCGGCGGTGCGACGGTGATCATCTGCTTGACCGGCAGGTGGCGTGCGCCCAGCAGTGCGACATAGCTGCCGAAGGAAAATCCGCCCAGCCAGAAAGCATCATCCGGGCGCTGGCTGCGGACCCATTCGGCCACGGCCAGCAGGTCGAGGGTTTCGCCGCGGCCTTCGTCGTATTCGCCGGTGGATTCGCCCACGCCACGGAAATTGAAGCGCACCGTCGCCAGCCCCAGTTCGCGCAGGCTGCGCGCCAGCATCGTCACCACCTTGTTGTGCATCGTGCCGCTCTGCAGCGGATGCGGGTGGCAGATCACCGCAACGCCGGCACGCGCATCGGCGGCTTCGGGCAGTTCGACCACGGTTTCCAGCACCCCGGCCGGGCCGGGAAGCAGCAGGGTGGTGTCGCTGGTGGGGAAGTCGGGTGTGGGAGCGCTCATGCGTCGCACTCGTGCTGACAGGGCCGGCCATGATACCGGGTGTGCGGTTGCGCCGATGTTATCCGGTGCCGCAATCCGGCAGCGGAGGCTCAGGGGTCCTGCCCGAAGTCCAGCACCAGGATCAGCGGATCGTGGTCAGAGGAACGGTAGGGATCGGGCGCGTACCACTGTTTCTGGCGGTTGCGGCGCTGGTAGTCGAAGGCTTCGGATTCGTCGGCATTGATGTGCCAGATGGCCGCTGCGCGCAGTGCCGGTGCCAGTGCCGGGCTCAGCAGGGCATGGTCGAGACGGCCGCTGGCGCCACGGAAGTTGTAGCTGTAGGGGCGCTTGATGCCGGCCTGGGCGAAGGCGTCGCGCCAGCCGGCGTTGTGCAGCAGGCGCAGCGGGTCTTCCTGGGCGTAGCTGTTGAGATCGCCCAGGATCACGTGGGCCGTGCCGCCGCTGGCGGTGGGGTCGGTCGCCAGCCAGTCGTGCAGTTCCTGTGCGGCGGCGCTGCGGGTGGCATTCCAGCAGACCTGGCCGTCGCGCTGGTCGCTGTCGGCCTGTTCGGCCTCGTTGCAGCCCTTGGATTTGAAATGGTTGGCGACCACGGTGAACACCGCGTCATCGCCGGGCACCGCGAAGCTCTGCGCCAGCGGCACCCGGTTGCGATCGGCGAACGCGCCTTCGGCCAGCGTGGCGGCCGCGCCGTGCAGTTGCAGGCGCGGCTGGCGGTAGATCATCGCCACCCGCATCACGTCCTCGCCCGGACCCTTGCCGGCATCCACCAACGCGTACTCGGCTTCCGGCCATTGCGCATTGAGCGCGGTGACCAGCTGCGCCAGCGCACTGCTGCGGCCGAAGCCGTCGTTTTCCACTTCCATCAGCGCCACCACGTCCGGTTTCAGGCCGAGGATGGCGCTGACCAGCTTGTCGCGCTGGCGGTTCATCTCGTCCACATTGGCCGCACCGCGAGGGGTCGGGAAGCCGCGCCCCTGGCCGTCGCCATTGAACCAGTTGAAGACATTGAACGCCGCCACGCGGATGCCGTCCGGCAGTTCCGGTGCGGCCGGGCGCGGAGCCTGTTCGATGCGCTCCAGTTCGGCGGTCAGTTGCAGGCGCCAGCCTTGGCGGTGCTGCAGGATGCCTTCCACGCCATGCACGATGCTGCCGGCGCGCAGCGGGGCATCGGCCGAGAGCGGTTCCGGCAGGAACCACAGCGTGTCCGGATATTCGCCGTCGCGGTTGTCGTCCAGCACCAGGCGCCGGCGGCGGTTGTCGGCGTCCAGCGCCTGCGCGGCGGGGCCGGGCGGTTGCAGTTCGGTCGGGGTGAACTGGCGCGGGCCGAATGCGGTGACCAGCTCGCCGAAGCGCAACAGGCCGTCGTTGCCGGTGACGGTCAGCGGCAGGTTGATCCGCAGCCACATGCCCTCGTAGCGTTCCCAGTCGCTTTCCTGCGCTGGCGGGCCGTCGAGCACCGTGGCCGCGACCGCGCCGCGGCCGAGCACTTCGATCGCGGTAGCGCGCAGCGTGGTCTGCTGGCTGCCGCCGCGTTCCACTTCCACCACGGTGCCGGCGGCGCGGATGCGGTCGCCGCGGCGTACGCGGGGTTCGCTGCCGGATTTCCATTCCACGAAGATGCCGTCGGAGGTGGCGTCGTCGCCGTCCTCCTCGCCCACCGCATCCTGCATGAAGAAACCGTCCAGGCCGGACACGAAGTTGCCGGTCACCACGCCCCGGATCTCGACGTACTGGTCAAGGTACGGACTGGTCGCCCCGTCGCCCTGGACCCGGCCGATCGGCAGCGAGGCGCTGGGCGGGGCTTCATCGAAGCCGTAGGGCTCGTCGGGCTGGGTGCAGCCGATCAGCAGCGACGCGGTCAGGATCAGGCAGAAGGTCGGCCAGCGCATGGTCCAGGAACTCCGGAAACGAAGACGCCGCCCGGAGGCGGCGTCTGCAAAGGGCGGTGCCCAGCTTACTTCAGATTGTCGATCATCCAGCGTACCGAGGCTTCGACCTGTTCGTCGCTGAGCGACGGATTGCCGCCGCGCGCCGGCATCAGGCCGCTATTGCCCTGGAAACCGTCGATCGCGTGCCGCACGAGGGTGTCGAAGCCCTGCGCGATGCGGGCATCCCACTGCGCATGCTCCATCGTCGGCGAGCCGCCGGCGCCGGTGCTGTGGCAGGCGCTGCACAGCTTGTCGAAGATGACCTGGCCATCCAAGGTGCCGTCGTAGGCCACCTGCGAGGAAGCAGCGGCGCGCGCGGCTTCGGCGGCGGCGGCCGCTGCGGCGGCACCGGAGGCACCGGCATAGACCGCGCCGACCGGTTTGATCCGCTCTTCGGTCCGGGCCTGCGCACCCGGGTCTTCGTCACGCTTGAGCGTGGTGCCGATGAAATAGCCAAGCACGGACAGGGACAGCACCACGAATGCCAGAAAGGCAATCACCAGGGAAAAGCGCTTCAGGAAATCAAGATCGGTTTGCACGCGACACCTTTGGCTGCGGCTGAAGGTCAGGACTGGTACAGCAAGCACCCGATTATAGCCACGCTGGCATGTCGCGCGGAAGCAATGGCGCGCTTCGGGGCCCCGGCAGGGTCCGGCACTGCCTCAGCAACGGCTGCCAGCGGAAGCGTGCCGGGACCGACGCGGGCGGCCTCGGGTAAAGTGGCAGGCTTCACCGCAACGAGGATTCCGCCATGATCGACCTGTACTACTGGCCCACGCCCAACGGCCACAAGATCACGCTGTTGCTGGAGGAAACCGGCCTGGCCTACAACGTGAAACCGGTCGATATCGGCGCCGGTGCGCAGTTCGAACCGGCCTTCCTGGCGATTTCGCCGAACAACCGGATGCCGGCCATCGTCGACCACGCCCCGGCCGATGGCGGCCCGCCTGTTTCGGTGTTCGAGTCCGCCGCGATCCTGCGTTATCTGGCCGACAAGACCGGCCGTTTCGGTGGCCGTGGCCTGCGCGGACGGGTGGAAGTGGATCAGTGGCTGGCCTGGCAGGTCGGCGGGCAGGGACCGATGACCGGCCAGTACGGCCATTTCAATGTCTACGCGCCGGAAAAGATCCCCTACGCGATCAACCGCTACACGCGCGAAGTGCATCGCCTGCTCGGCGTGATGGAGCGGCGCCTGGCCGATCGTCCCTTCCTTGCCGGCAACGAGTACAGCATCGCCGACATGGCCGCCTATCCGTGGATCAATCCCTACACCACGGCCCCGGTCGGGCTCGAACCCTATCCGGCTGTGCGCCGCTGGCATGCCGGCATCGCCGCACGCTCGGCCACGCAGCGCGCCTATGCCTGGAACCAGCGGATCGAACGCAAACCGATGGACGCGGCGCAGCGCGCAGTGCTGTTCGGCACCGCCAAACCTTCCGCCAAGTGAGCCGGAGCCCGCGATGCGCCTGCCCGTAGTTGCCCTGTCCTTCGCCTTCACCTGTTTGTTGCCGATGACCATGCTCCCCGCCCACGCCAGCCCACCGCCCGCGCAGAAACTCAGCCTGGAAGCCATCGCCGGCGACACCCCGTTGGCCGGGCCGGCCCTGATCCAGCCGCGCATCGCGCCCGATGGCAGCCGGGTCACCTTCCTGCGCGGCAGTGACGAGGACGGTTATCGCCTGGATCTGTGGGAATACGACGTGGCTTCCGGGGAAACCCGCCGTCTGGTCGCGGCCGAGGCGGTGTTGCCGGGCACCGAAGTGCTGTCGGACGAGGAAAAGGCGCGGCGCGAACGCCAGCGCATTGCGGCGTACTCCGGCATCGTGGCGTATCAGTGGGCGCCGGATTCGCGCCACTTGCTGTTTCCGCTGGGCGGCGAACTGTATTTGTACGATCTTGCCGCCGAAGCCGGCAGTGCCTTGCGCAAGCTGACCACGGGCGAGGGCTTCGCCACCGATCCGAAGGTGTCGCCCAAGGGCGGCTTCGTCAGCTTCGTGCGCGGGCGCAATCTGTGGCTGGTGGATCTGGCTTCCGGGCGCGAGGTGCAGCTCACTGCCGATGGTTCGGAGGTCATTGGCAACGGCGTGCCCGAGTTCGTTGCCGATGAGGAAATGGGCCGCCACACCGGTTACTGGTGGGCGCCGGACGACAGCGCCATCGCGTTTGCGCGGATCGACGAATCACCGGTACCGGTGCAGAAGCGCTACGAGGTGTACGCCGACCGCACCGAGGTCATCGAGCAGCGATATCCGGCTGCCGGCGATCCGAATGTGGCAGTCGAACTGTTCGTCGTGCGCACCGCCGACTTCGTGGTCCCGCCGGCAGCACGCGGGGGGCAGGTCGAAACCGGCAGCGACCAGCGCGAAGTGGCACTGCAAGCGCGCATGGGGCCGCCAACACCGCAGCGCATCGATCTCGGCCCGGAGCCGGACATCTATCTGGCCCGCGTCGACTGGCGCGACCCGCAACACCTGACGTTCCAGCGCCAGAGCCGCGATCAGCGCCGGCTGGATCTGATCGAAGTGGATCTTTCCAGCAACACCCAGCGCACCCTCGTCAGCGAAACCGCCCGTACCTGGGTGCCGCTGCACGATAGCCTGCACTTCCTCAAGGACGGTGGCTTCATCTGGCAGTCCGAGCGCAGCGGCTTCGAACACCTTTACCGCATCAGTGCCGACGGCAAGGCCCACGCGTTGACGTCGGGCGAATGGGTGGTTGATGCGCTGCTGGGCGTGGACGAGGCCGCCGGGCTGGCCTATTTCAGCGGCACGCGCGAATCGCCACTGGAATCGCAGGCCTACGCGGTACCGCTGGACGGCGGCCCGTTGCGCCGCCTGACCCAGGGTGCCGGCGTGCACAGCGTTGTGTTCAGTGCCAATACCTCGGTCTATGTCGATGTGTTCTCCAGCCCGGAACAGCCGCCGCAGGCCACACTGCATCGCGCCGATGGGCGAGCGCTGACCACGCTGCTGGCCAATGATCCGGCCCAGGGCGGGCATCCGTATGCGCCGTTCCTCGCCGCGCACCGACCGGTCGAATACGGCGAACTGGCGGCAGTCGACGGCAGCACGCTGCACTACAGCCTGATCAAACCGGCGGATTTCGATCCGTCGAAAAAGTACCCGGTGCTGGTTTACGTTTACGGCGGCCCGGCGGCGCAGACTGTGTTGCGCGGCTGGCCCAGCCGTGGCGATGCGCTGTTCTCGCAGTACATGGCGCAGCGCGGCTACGTGGTGTTTTCGCTCGACAACCGCGGCACGCCACGCCGGGGCGCGGCCTTTAGCGGCGCGTTGTACGGACGGCAGGGCACGGTGGAAGTCGAGGATCAGGTGCTGGGCGCGCAGTGGCTGGCGCAGCAGCCGTGGGTGGATGCCGCCCGCATCGGCGTGTTCGGCTGGTCCAACGGGGGCTACATGACGCTGATGCTGCTGGCGCAGGCATCCGATGTGTATGCCTGCGGTGCGGCCGGTGCGCCGGTCACCGACTGGGCGCTGTACGACACCCATTACACCGAGCGCTACATGGACCACCCGGCGGCCAATCCGGAAGGCTACCTCTCCGCGCGCGTGTTCAGTCATCTGGACGGACTGCGTTCGCGCCTGCTGCTGATCCACGGCATGGCCGACGACAATGTGCTGTTCACCCACTCCACGCAGTTGATGAGTGCCTTGCAGCAGCGCGGCATCGGCTTCGAGTTGATGACTTATCCGGGCGCCAAGCACGGCCTGCAACGCGCTGATCTGCTGCACCGCCTGCGTCTGACCGAAGACTTTTTCAACCGCTGCCTGGCGCCGGCGCACTGAAGGACACCCATGGACATCTTCAAGCGTTTCCACATCGAGGCCGCACACCGCCTGCCGAATGTGCCCGAAGGCCACAAATGTGCGCGGCTGCATGGCCATTCCTTTATGGTCGAGATCCACGTCGCCGGCGAGCCGGGTGAGCACAGTGGCTGGGTGATGGATTTTTCCGACATCAAGCGCGCCTTCCAGCCGCTCTACGACCAGCTCGACCACCACTATCTCAACGAGGTGCCGGGGCTCGAGAACCCCACCAGCGAAATGCTGGCGCGCTGGATCTGGCAGCGGCTCAAGCCGGAACTGCCGGCGCTGTCGCAGGTGGTGGTGCACGAAACCTGCACTTCGGGTTGCATCTATCGCGGCCCGGGTTGAGCCACAGGGCGCGCGGATCGGGTACGGGGCGGAGGAATTGCGGCATCTTTGACGCGCTGCGCAAGTTTTCCGTTCATCCTGAAAAGTCGTTTATAAACAATGACATGATTCTAGATTCCATCTGGAAATGGTGAGATCGCCCCAGCTTATGTTGCATTGCACAAAAAGATGCCGTAGGCTTCACATCACCCACCATCAACCGAAAGGGTTTTGTCATGTCCGAAGCAATTGCCAATCCGTTTGCATCCGTGGCTCGTCAGTTCGCCCAGTCGGCGCTGAAGGCCAACACCCTGGCGTTCGAAGGTTTCGAGCGCATCGTCAACCTGCAGCTCAAGAGTGCCGAGTCCGCCGTGACGTCCTCGGTGGCCTTCCTCAGCGAAGCGTCCGAAGTGGCCGATCTGGCCGATGCCAAGGACATCTGGCCGAAGGGCGTGGCGCTGGCCAAGTCCTCGAGCGAGCAGATCTACTCGACCGGCCAGGAAGTCCTGGGCCAGGCGCTGAAGACCGGCGAAGCCATTGCGCAGCTGTATCGCGGCCAGTTCCAGGCGGCCAATGACAGCCTGACCAAGGCTGCTGCCAAGGCCGCCAAGGCCAGCTGATCTCTCTCCCTCGTGCCGGGATCGGCCCGCTCCGATCCCGCACGTGTGATGGCGTCGCCACCCTCCCTCCCTCTTTAGTGGCGGCGCATTCTGTCCGGCGAAACTTTCGGGTTTCGCCGGTTTTTTTTGGTTCATCGCATCTAGCCGGTGATTGGCCGGGTGCCGCGAAACCATCTTTGCTCACTCGCGTGGGCTATTCCGGGGTTCCCGGTATTGGGGTTCGCGTATGCTCACCACCACCCTGTGAGCTGATCCCGGCTTTAGCTGTTGCGGGAGTCACCCTTCGCCGGTCTGCAAACGCCACAGCGCGGCATACATGCCATTGCGCGCGAGCAGGCTGTCATGCGTGCCCGATTCGATGATGCGGCCGGCTTCCAGCACATGGATCGCATCGGCATGGCGCACGGTGGATAGCCGATGCGCGACCACCAGTGTGGTGCGGTCGCCGCTGGCGGCGCGCAGCGCCTGCTGGATTGCGGCTTCGGTTTCGTTGTCGACGGCGGAAGTTGCCTCGTCCAGTACCAGGATCGCCGGATCGCGGTACAGCGCGCGCGCAATCGCGATGCGCTGGCGTTGGCCGCCGGACAGCCGGCTGCCGCGTTCGCCGACCGCGCTGGCATAGCCTTCCGGCAAAGCCTGGATGAAGTCGTGCGCCTGCGCCGCGCGCGCGGCGCGTTCGATCGCGGTCATGTCCGGTGACAGATCGCCATAGGCGATGTTGTCGGCGATGCTGCCGTCGGTCAGGAAGGCGTCCTGCGCGACATGACCGATATGGCGGCGCAGCGCGGCCGGGTTCAGGCCGGCGATATCGTGCCCGTCCACGCACACCCGGCCCGACTCCGGTTGCACGAAGGCCAGCAGCAGTTTCAGCAGGCTGCTCTTGCCGCCGCCGGTGCCGCCGACCAGTGCCACGGTATGTCCGGCCGGCACTTCGATATCGATGCCGTGCAGCACGCGGCGCCCGTCGTAGGCCAGCGTGACCTGTTCGAACGACACCCGGCCGCGCACCGGCTGCGGCAGCCGGCCCTGCGGCGGCGGTGGCAAGGGCGTGTCGATCACGTCCATGACGCGGTTCACCGAGGCCATCGCTCGCTGGTAGAGATCGGTCATGTCTGCCAGCCGGGTCAGCGGCCACAGCAGGCGCTGGGTCAGGTAGACCAGTGCCGAATAGGTGCCCACGCCGAGCTCGCCGTTGAGGGTTTTCCAGCCGCCGTACAGTAGCGTGGCGACGAAGCCGGCAAGCACCGCCATGCGGATCACCGGCGTGATCGCGGCGGCGAAACGGATCGCATCGGCATTGCGCACGCGGTAGGCGTCCGAGGCTTCGCGCACGTGCTGCGCCTCGAACTCCTCAGCGGTGTAGGCCTGGATCGTCGCGATGCCGGCAAGGTTGTTGTTGAGCCGGTCCGAGACCGTGGCAGCGGCCTCGCGTGCGGCGCCGTAGCGCGGGGCGAGCTTCTTCTGGAACCAGAACGCGCCAATCAGAATCAGCGGAATCGGCAGGAAAGCCAGCGCCGCCAGATCGGCGGTCAGCACAAAGAACACGCCGCCCACCATCAGCGAGGACACCGCGACCTGGATCAGATCGTTGGCGCCGGTGTTGAGGAAGCGCTCGACCTGATGTACATCCTCGTTCAGCACCGCCAGCAGCCGGCCACTGCGCGAACTGCTGACGAAATCCGGCGGCAGCGCCTGCACATGGCCGTAGGCGGCTTGGCGCAGCTCGTGCTGGATGTCCTGCGCCAGCCGCCGCCACTTCACTGCCAGCAGGTATTCGAACAGCGATTCCAGCAGCCACACCACAATCGTGATACCGGTCAGCAACAGCAACTGTTGCAGCGGATCGGCGATGCCCATGCGCGCGAGGAACGAATCGCGCTGGTTCACCACGATGTCCACCGCCACGCCGATCAGCGCCTCGGGCAGCACGTCGAAAACCTTGTTCAAGACCGAATACAGCGAGGCCTGGGCGGCATCGCGGCGGTAGGGACGGGCATAGCCGAACAGGCGGCGCAGCGGATGGCGCGGGGTGGAAGCGGGGGGTGCGTTCATCACGTCATTGTCCCATGCCGCCGGTGGGGCGAAGCGCGATGGGGCGTTCCCGTTGGTGCTCAGGCGCCAGGATCGCGGGCAAGCCTGCTCCCACAAAAGTGCGCGACTGTGCTGCGAAACGGCTAGGTTGTGGTGAGCCGTGGCGAACCACGACGCTGGATGTTGTCGGTGCGGGCATCCGGCCTGGGCCGATTCACCACATGCCCGTATCCGGATGCCGGGATCCACATTTTCCCAATGCCGGCCGGCTAGGTTGAATTCGGCGGCTCGGCTAGCATGCCTGCCGGTATCGCGCGCTGCCGTGGCGCCCGTACAGCGCTTGCAAGGATTCCCATGTTGTTCGTTCTTTCCGCCGTGCTGTTCAGCGTGCTGGTGTCGGTGGTGCTGAAGCTGTTCCCGCGCTGGGGCGTGGATACCACGCAGGCGGTGGCGTGGAATTATCTGGTGGCGGCGGTGCTGTGCTGGTTCATGCTGGCGCCGCCATTGCAATCGCTGCGTTCGACGCAGGCACCGTGGGCGGCATTGCTGACACTGACGGCGGTGTTGCCCAGCCTGTTTCTGGTGCTGGGTGCGGCGGTGCGGCGCGCCGGCATCGTGCGCACCGATGTTGCGCAGCGGTTGTCGCTGCTGCTGTCGCTGATCGCGGCGTTCACGGTTTTTGGCGAACGCGCCGGTGCTTTGAAACTGGCCGGCCTGGCGCTGGGCCTGATCGCGGTCGCGGCGATGCTGGTGCGACCGGCCGGCGGCGCGCAACGCGGTGCGGTATGGGCACTGCTGACGGTGTGGCTCGGCTTCGCGCTGGTGGATGTGATGCTGAAGCTGATCGCGCAGGCTGGCACGCCGTTCGCGGCTTCGTTGCAGCTGGCCTTCGTGCTGGCATTTCTCGGCATGATGGCGGTGCTGGGCTGGCGCCACGCGCGTGGACGCAGCCGGATGAACACGCGCAGCCTTCTGGCCGGTCTGCTGCTGGGTGCGCTGAACTTCGGCAACATCGTCTGCTATGTGCAGGCGCACCGCGCGCTGCCGGACAGCCCGGCGGTGGTGTTCGCCACGATGAACATCGGCGTGGTCGTGCTCGGCACGCTGGTGGGCGTGGCCGCGTTCGGGGAAAAAACCGGGCGCTGGAACCGGGTCGGCATCGTGTTGGCGGTCATCGCGATTGGACTCGTCGCGCTGGCCTGATCGCATTCGCCTGAGCGGCGTGATCCCGATCCGCAGCGTGCATCCCGGTGCACGCTGTCGCGCGGCTGGTGCATCCGGTTTGGCGCCGATGCTTTAACCTTCGCATCCCGTCGCATGTCGCGGCGGTGGTCCACGCCGGAACCCGCATGCACGATCAGCCACAGGTGGCGCAGGAACTGGAAGCCGAACTGGAACGGCAGGGTTTTGCCTTCGTGCAGGGCGGGCGCATGCATGAGTGGCTCGCCGCCGGCGGTCTGGATGACTGGGACGCCTTCGTGCAGAGCTGGAACCGGCTGCAGCTGGACCAGTACATGGCCGATGGCGGGCGCTATCGTCGCCGCCGTTATGCGGTGTTCTCCAGTGATCGCAGCGGTCCCTTCACGCTGCGCCCGGATCAGCCGCACTGGCAGAGCCGCGACTACAACCATCTCAATGGTGGCATCGCGCGCTGGTTCGAGCCGATCGAAGCCGACATCGTGCACGGCCCGAGCCTGACCACGGTGCTGCGCTGGTTCCGCCGCCTGTGCAGCGATCTGGCGCCCGATGCCGCCGGTTGGCATGTCGAAGTGCATCAGTTCCGGATCGAGGCCGGCCCCGGTCTTGCCGGCCAGCCCACGCCCGAAGGCATGCATCGTGACGGCGTGGATTTCGTGCTGGTGCTGATGATCGGTCGTGACAACATCCGCGAAGGCACCACCGCGATCCACGCGCTGGATGGCACCCATTTGGGCAGTTTCACCCTGGCGCAACCGTTCGATGCGGCCATCGTCGAGGACGTGCGCGTGTTCCACGGCGTCACTGCGGTGGAGCCGATCGATCCCACACGGCCCGCCGCACGCGATGTGCTGGTCGCCACGTTCCGGCGTGAGCCGTCGTTGTGGGATCAGGCGCCGGTACCGGCGGAGCAGGCCGGTGCTCAACACGGCACGGAATAATCCGCAGCGGTCCAGATATTTGTTTTTAGGAAGCCGGATATTTCCGGCGCGGAGCACTTTCCATAATCTGTTGAGTGGTGCGGTTTGCTGGCGGCTGGCTGGTGTTTGTCCGGATTTAGTGGATATTCAAGCCAAACACCAGAATCACTGGACTTTGGTCAGATATGCCAGCGGATTATATGTTTCCACAGCACATACAGGTGCGGAGTTTTTGCCGGGCAACATCTGTGCTATCATGTGCGGTCTTACGGCTGATTCTGTCACGTATTGCTGCGATCCGATGGGAGCGGATCGGCGCCGTCACCGGATGAATTCTTCGCATTTCTGCACTTTCCAGTGACCTTGATTCACCGGCCATCAGGCCGGACGGGCAGGGCTTGCCTGCGCGCACCGCGCCAGCCCGGGCGCAGCCGTCCATCCACCTGTTCCCCGGAGGTTCCCAATTGAAGGGAGAAACTCTTCACCAGTTTTCCATCATTACGGTCCTGATTCTGCTCGTCGCGTTCTACGGTGGCACCTATCTGATGACGCTGCAGATCAAAAAGAAAAAGGAAGGCACCGATGCCTTCATGGTGTCCAACCGCCAGGTTGATTTCGGCATGGGCGCGGCCAGCATGACCGCGACCTGGATCTGGGCCGCATCGTTCTATGCCGCCGCGACATCCGGTTATACCTACGGAATATCCGGCCCGCTGCATTACGGCATGTGGGGCGCGTTGATGATTCTTTTCATCTACCCCTTCGGCCGGCGTTTCCGCAAACTGGCGCCGAATGCGCGCACTTTGGGAGAAATCATCCACGCCCGTCACGGTGCTTCCAGCCAGATGATTCTGGCCGGCTCCAATGTGGTCGGCAGCCTGATCAGCCTGATGGTCAATTTCACCGCCGCCGGTGCGCTGGTTTCGGTGCTGTCGCCGCTGCCGTTCCAGGCTGGCGTGATCATCGCCGGTGTCGGCGTGCTCAGCTACACGCTGTGGTCCGGCTTCCGTGCTTCGGTGCTGACCGACTTCGCCCAGCTGGTGGCGATGATGGCCATCGCGATCCTGATCATCCCGGCGGTGCTGTTCGCGATGGGTGGCCCGCAGGAACTGGCGGCGAACATGGGCCGGCTGACGTCCGAGCAGGCCAACCTGTTTTCCTCCGAAGCCTTCCTCAATCAGGGTGCGCCGTTCTTTGCTGCGGTACTGGCCTATGCGATCGGCAACCAGACCATTTCCCAGCGCCTGTTCGCGGTGCGCGAGGATCACATCAAGCCGACCTTCATCACCGCCACGATCGGCTACGGCGGCATCGTCATCGGCCTGGGCATGATCGGCCTGATGGCGCTGCTGGCCGGCATCGAGCCGATCGACGGGAACATGAACAACCTGATCCCGCAGATGGTGTCGACCTACCTGCCGGCTGGTTTCATCATGCTGTTCTTCATCCTGGTGATCGGCTCGCTGTCCTCCACCGCCGATGCCGATCTGTGCGCGCTGTCGGCGATCGTGATGGCCGACGTCTACGGCAAGAACATCGCGAAGAACAATCCGGACCCGCGCAAGATGCTGCTGATCGGCCGCATCACGATGATCGCGGTGACCGCCATCGGCATTGTGCTGGCGAGTCTGGCGCTGGACATCCTGGTGATGCTGGTCTTCGTTGGTGCGCTATGGGGTGCCATCGTGTTCCCGGTGATCGCCAGCGTCTTCTGGGACCGGGTCACCGACAAGGCCTTCACCTGGTCGGTGGTCAGCGCGGTGGCGCTGTTCTGTGTGGTGCGCTTTGAGCTGCTGCCGATGACCGGCGTGACCGGGTTGCTGTTCGAACTGCTGGCCTCGGTGGGCGGCGGCGTGGTGCTGGGCTTGATGGCCTTCGGCTTCTTTGGGCGCACCGCCGGCTTCGTGGTCGGAATCCTCGCCAGCCTGGTGCTGGGCTTCTACAGCGTCGGCGCGCTGCGCGAATACACCGTGCTGATGGCCTCGCTGACGGCTTACGGCGTCAGCACCCTGGTCTGCGTCGGGCTCAGCCTGCTGGGCGGCAGCCGCTTCAACTTCGCCCTGATCCGCAAGCGCGTGCGAAGTTACGACAGCAGCGCAGCAGGCAGCGCCGAAGCCCCGTCCGCATGAACACCGCATCCCCCGGCGGCACCGATGCCGGCCGGTCCGTGACAAAGGAGAAAACCCCATGCAAGCAATGACCCTGGCGGCCTACATCCTGATCTGGCCGGTGATTTCCCTGGCCGTGCTGGCAGTGATCGTGGTCGCCACCCTGCGCGACTTCCGCCGCGCCCGGCGCGAGGATCGCGACGTGGTGTGAGGGTTGCAGCCCGGCAGCTGTCTCACCTGTTCCGGGCCTCACGATGCCCGGAACAGGTGCTCCTGTATCCCGACATAGGCGTTGTCCACCACCTTTGCAGAAGGTGTGCCTGTTCGCACTCGCTGGGTCGGACTTGCACCGAGTCGTTTAGCCGAAGGCGTCCAGCAGCCGGATACCCAGCGCAGTCAACGGATTCTCCGGATCCATCAGCAACTTCACCGTCAGGGCCAGCGACATCAGCACCAGCAGTGGCCGGATCATGCGGCTGCCCACGCGCAGCGCCAGATGCGCGCCGAGTTGGCCGCCGGCAATGCTGGCGCCGGCCATCACCAGACCCACCAGCCACAGCACCTGCCCGCCGAGTATCAACGTGAACAGGGCCGCGAGGTTGCTCATCAAATTCAGGTATTTGGTGTGCGCGGTGGCCGAGACCAGGCCCATGCCGAACAGCGCCACCAGCGCGGTGGCCATGAACGAGCCGGTGCCGGGGCCGAAGAAGCCGTCGTAGAAGCCGATGGCGAACATGATCGTCACCAGCGCGCTCTGGCCAAGGCGGGCGCGGGTGCCGGTTTCGCTGGCGCGTGGCCCGAGCAGGAAATAGGCCGCCATCGCCACCAGCAGCACCGGCACCAGCCCGGCGAGGAAAGAGGGGTCGATGATCTGCACCGCGACCGCGCCGGCCACTGAGCCGCCGAACGCGCCCACTGCCGGCCACAGGAAACGGCGGAAATCGATTCGTCCATTGCGCGCAAACGCCAGCACCGCACCGGCGGTGCCGAAGCTGGATTGCAGCTTGTTGGTCGCGATTGCCTGCACCGGCGGAATGCCGGCCGCCATCAGTGCCGGTAACGTGATCAGCCCGCCGCCGCCGGCCATCGCGTCGATCGCGCCGGCGACAAAGGCGGCCAGCGCCAGCAGTGCGAAGATGTCGATACCCAGTTCCACGGGTTCAGTTCGCGCCGCCGAAGGACGAACGGGCCGGTATGCGCCTCATTCCCGCGCACCGACCGCGCGCAGGCAGAAGGTGCAGATCGCGCCGACCAGCCGTTCCTTGTCGCGCAGGCTCTTGCGCGAAGGGCCGATCGGGCCGACCAGCGCTTCGGTGAAGGCGCCGACGATGCAGGCCGCGCTGGCGTCCAGATTCTGTTTCGGAAACTCCCCGCTGGCCACGCCGTGCTTGAGCACCGACTTGAACACATCGCCCAGGCGCTTGCGGGCGCGGATGCGCTCGGCATCCACTTCGGCTTCGGCTGGCTCGGCGATGAAGGCCCAGGCCAGGTTCGGCCCGGTCAACGCGCGCCGCACGAACGAGGCTACCGCCGCATCCAGTTGCGCCCGTGCGTTGTCGCGCGCGCCGATGACCTCATGCAGGATCGCGATCTCGTTGTTCACCGCCGCGGTCAGCACTTCCACGTACAGCTCGGCCTTGGACGGAAAATAGCGGTAGATCGTGCCGGTCGAGACCCCGGCCTCGGCCGCCACCGCCGCGATCTGCGCATTGCGGAAACCACCCTCGGCCACCAGCCGCCGCGCCGCACGCAGCATCTTCTCGCGATTGCTCGCGAGGCGCTCTTCCATCAGACGGGTGCGGCGGTAGGCCATCGGGGGAAATCCGGGAAGCGGCAGGCTCTGGGATGATTCTAGCCCGGATATTCAATGCGCGGCGCGATGAAAGCGATACGGACGCGACTGCATCCGTGTCTGTCACCTGGCCAGGAAGTTCGGGTTGTGCTGCGGTCCTCTTTTCGGTGGCCGGATATTGTTTATCAGGGTTCCTGATAGCTCGGGCAGACGGAGACAGCTCTTGTGTTGTATCCGGTCAGCTCCCAAATGCCATCTGTACCCGTACTGTTGGGGTAGCTTCCCACTCTTTTGAAGTTCCGGATGGTTTCCACACGATTGCCGCATGACTTGATGGTCATCACAGACCCGATTGGCATGTTGTTGCCGGGGAACACCGCTTGGCAGCCGATATGCGAGCACTCGGGATTTCCAGCTTTTCGGATAACCGGGCTTGCCTTGCCATCTGTCGCACAGCTATCGAAAATGTACTCGAAGTGGATATATTCATAATCACCAGCTGCCGTGGGCTTGGCGTGTCTGTTATAAACATCTCTTGGTTCAAGTGTGGTCAGGCTTTCAACGCGGGCTGAGATTTCATTGAATCCGGAATCTCCGGGAAGATGAAGCACCCTTTCCACGCGCGTCGTGCATTCTTCGGTGATGGACTGTGGCTGTGCATTCGTGTCACCGATTTGCAAGAAAAGCGTCGCTATCACGGCGATGAATGAAATTCCTGAAATGCCTGGTTTCAGCTTCATGATGATTGATTCCAGAATATCTTTATCAGGCTATTTCAGCGCAGGCCCGCATGCGAAGCTACCACATCAAATCCCGGTTGCACAGCTACGGCCACGACCGGCCACATGCGGTTACTTCCCGCATCTGCCAAACCGCCAGGTGCGCTTCCACTCGGACGGGTGGCACGAGTCATTGCACGAGTCATCGGATGCGGCTTGCAATGGCTGGTGGATGACTGGCATCGCAGCCGGCAGTCTGGTCACGAAGTTGCCAGCGAGCAGCCGGGACATCGCCACGACCACATTCGCCACGTTGCTCGCGTTGCGCTGCAAGCGGGTCGATCCCGGTGAACGGGGGAACCTCCTCCAGGTGGCCGGAATATGACTCCAGAGCGTGGGTGGCCGGGTCCGTCGGCTGGCGTTGCTCAAGGTATTCGGCAAAGTCGATGACTTCCGACAGCTTTGCCGGCGCCAGTCGCTTGGCGGTGTCGAACAGGTGCCGGGTCTGGCTCATGCCATGTTCCTGCGGCTGCTGGCGGAGGGTTGGAAAGATCATGACGCGAGCGCTGTGGCGTGGCGCAGCGTGCGCAGGGCCATGGGCACTTCGTTTTGACAAAGAACTGAATTAGGATTCATTCCATCAAGGCCACCCCTGCGGCGGCGGTTCCCAACCTGAACAACGCGGCCGTGCGGCGGCGTGGAGTCCCGATGATGTCCCTGCAGCCATTCGATTTTGATCTGGGCGAAACCATCGACGCCTTGCGCGAGGCGGTGCACGATTTCGCCCAGGCGCGCATCGCGCCGCTGGCCGAGGAAACCGACCGCAGCAACCAGTTCCCCAACGCGCTGTGGCGTGAGCTGGGCGAGATGGGGCTGCTCGGCCTGACGGTGGAGGAGGAGTACGGCGGCACTGCGATGGGCTATCTGGCGCATGTGGTGGCGATGGAGGAAATCTCGCGCGCCTCGGCCTCGATCGGGCTGTCCTACGGCGCGCACTCCAATCTGTGCGTGAACCAACTGCGCAAGAACGGCACGCACGAACAGAAGCAGCGCTATCTGCCGAAGCTGGTCAGCGGCGAACACATCGGCGCGCTGGCGATGAGCGAGCCGGGCGCCGGTTCGGATGTGGTGTCGATGCGGCTGCGGGCCGAGCGCCGGGGCGATGTCTTCGTGCTCAACGGCAACAAGATGTGGATCACCAACGGTCCGGACGCCGATGTGCTGATCGTCTACGCCAAGACCGATGTTGCGGCCGGTTCCAAGGGCATCACCGCCTTTATCGTGGAAAAGGGATTCAAGGGCTTTTCCACCGCGCAGAAGCTCGACAAGCTCGGCATGCGCGGCTCCAACACCTGCGAACTGGTGTTCCAGGATTGCGAAATCCCCGCCGAGAACGTGCTGGGTGAGGTCGACAAAGGCGTGCGCGTGCTGATGTCCGGGCTGGATTTCGAGCGCCTGGTGTTGTCCGGCGGCCCGCTCGGGATCATGGCCGCATGCCTGGATGTGGCGCTGCCGTATGCGCGCGAACGCAAGCAGTTTGGCCGCAGCATCGGCGAGTTCCAGCTGATCCAGGGCAAATTGGCCGACATGTACGTGGGCTTCAATGCCTGCCGCGCCTATGTCTACTCGGTCGCCAAGGCCTGCGACCGTGGCCAGACCACGCGCAAGGATGCCGCCGGCGCAATCCTCTACGCTGCCGAAAAGGCGACGTGGATGGCAGGGCAGGCGATCCAGATCCTCGGCGGCAACGGCTATATCAACGACTACCCGACCGGCCGCCTGTGGCGCGATGCCAAGCTCTACGAAATCGGCGCCGGCACCAGCGAAATCCGCCGCATGCTGATCGGGCGCGAGCTGTTCCAGGAGGGCGCACGATGAGGCATCACCACATAGGTCGGGGTGAGCTTGCGAACCCCGACATCGGGGTTCATGCACACCGGACAGCGTTGGGGTTCACGCTGCTCACCCCATCCCGTGGAGCCGCACGATGAGCATTCTGAAATCGCAACTTTCCACCGGCTCCGACGAGTTCCGCAGCAATGCCGCCGCGATGCAGGCACAGGTCGACCAGTTGCACGCGCTGACCGCACGCATCGCGCAGGGCGGCAGTGCGGCAGCACGGGAAAAACACATCGCGCGCGGCAAGCTGCTGGTGCGCGAGCGCATCGATGCGCTGCTCGATCCCGGTTCGCCGTTTCTTGAAATCGCGCCGCTGGCGGCCACCGGCATGTACGAGGACGCGGTGCCCTGCGCCGGCATGGTGGCTGGCATTGGCCGGATCGAAGGCGTGGAATGCGTGATCGTCGCCAACGATGCCACGGTCAAGGGCGGCACCTATTACCCGATCACGGTGAAGAAGCATCTGCGCGCGCAGGAAATCGCGCGTGAAAACCGTCTGCCCTGCGTCTATCTGGTCGATTCGGGCGGCGCGTTTTTGCCGCTGCAGGACGAGGTGTTCCCGGACCGCGACCACTTCGGTCGCATCTTCTACAACCAGGCCACGCTCTCGGCCCAGGGTATTCCGCAGATCGCCTGCGTGATGGGGTCGTGCACCGCCGGCGGTGCCTATGTGCCGGCGATGAGCGATGAAACCGTCATCGTCAAGGAGCAGGGCACGATCTTCCTCGGCGGCCCGCCGCTGGTGAAGGCCGCGACCGGCGAGGATGTCAGCGCAGAAGACCTGGGTGGTGCCGATGTGCACACCCGCATTTCCGGTGTCGCCGATCACTTCGCCCAGGACGACCGCCACGCGCTGGCGCAGGTGCGGCGCATCGTCGCCAATCTCAACTGGGAAAAGCGCGGGCGGCTGGCCGTGCGCGAACCAGAAGCGCCGCTGTATCCGGCCGAAGAACTGTATGGCGTGATTCCGGCCGATACGCGCAAGCCCTTCGATGTGCGCGAGGTGATCGCGCGGCTGGTCGATGGCTCGCGTTTTGACGAGTTCAAGGCGCGCTACGGCACCACGCTGGTGACCGGTTTCGCGCACATCAACGGCTATCCGGTCGGCATCGTCGCCAACAACGGCATCCTGTTTTCCGAATCCGCATTGAAGGGCGCGCATTTCGTCGAATTGTGCGCACAGCGCGGCATTCCGCTGGTGTTCCTGCAGAACATCACCGGCTTCATGGTCGGGCGCAAATACGAGAACGGCGGCATCGCGCGTGATGGCGCGAAGATGGTGATGGCGGTGGCCTGTGCCAAAGTGCCGAAGTTCACCGTGGTGATCGGCGGCAGCTTCGGTGCCGGCAATTACGGCATGTGCGGGCGCGCGTACTCGCCGCGCTTCATGTGGATGTGGCCGAATGCGCGCATCAGCGTGATGGGCGGCGAACAGGCCGCCAGCGTGCTGGCGCGGGTGCGGCGCGATGGCATCGAAGCCAAAGGCGGGCAGTGGTCGGAACAGGACGAGGATGCGTTCAAGGCACCGATCCGCGAACAGTTCGAGTACCAGGGCCATCCGTATTACGCCAGCGCCCGGCTGTGGGATGACGGCATCATCGATCCGGCCCGCACCCGCGAGGTGTTGGCATTGGCGTTGTCGGCTTCGCTCAATGCGCCACCGGAACCGACCGACTTCGGCATTTTCAGGATGTGATGCGATGAGTGGACTGATCGAAATCGAACGCAACGGCGTGGTTGCCACGCTGTGGCTGAATCGGCCCGACAAGCACAACGCCTTTGACGAACACCTGATCGCCGCGATCACTGATGGCCTGCGCGCACTGGGCGCGCACGAGGCGGTGCGCGTCGTGGTGCTGGCTGGCCGCGGCAAGAGTTTTTCCGCCGGCGGCGATCTGGACTGGATGCGCCGTGCCGCCGGTTACGGTTACGAGCAGAACCTGGCCGACGCGATGGGCCTGGCCACGATGCTGCGCACGCTCGCCGAGTTCCCCAAACCCACGATCGCGCGTGTCCACGGCGCCGCCCTCGGGGGCGGCATGGGGCTGGTCTGCGCTTGCGACATCGCGGTGGCCTCCGAGACGGCGGTGTTCGCCACCTCCGAAGTGAAGTTCGGCCTGATACCGGCCACCATCGGTCCGTACGTGCTGCGTGCCATTGGTGCGCGCCAGGCGCAGCGTTATTTTCAGACCGCTGAACGCATCGACGCCACGCGTGCGCTGCAGATCGGGCTGGTGCATGAAGTCGTCGGCGCCGCGGCACTGGATGCGAAGATCGACGAGATCGCCACCGCGCTGCGCGCCGGCGGACCGCAGGCGCAGAACGCCGCCAAACGCTTCATCGCCGAAGTCGCGGATCGCCCGCTCGACGATGCGCTGGTCGCTTCCACCGCCGATGCCATCGCCCGCATCCGCGCCACGGATGAGGCGCGTGAAGGCTTGACGGCGTTTCTGGAAAAGCGGGGTGCGGCTTGGGTGGCGGGTTGATGTTCTTTCTGCCCGCGAGCCGCAGATCTGTGACGCACTGTTCGCCGTTCCCGGCGTCAGTCGGCAAGCTGCGCCGACAGCAGCAGGACGCCGGGATGGCGTGCGAACTTGCGGTCGAAGGTCACCAGACGCAGATCCATGCGTGCCGCTTCAGCGGCGATCAGGGCATCGGCAAAATCGAATCCCTTTTTCATCGCGGCAAGCGCTGCGCTGAAGGCATCCGGCGACTGGAGCTGGACGGCGGGGTGTGCTTCCAGTTGCGCAAGCGCGCCGATCACGGCCTCGCGCGGGTGACGCATGGAATGCAGCAACACCCAGACCAGTTCCGCCTGGACAAGCTGCGTGACATGGACCCGGCCTTCCCTTGCCAGCAGCCGTCGTGCAGTCCGGCACTGGTCCGGCGCTCCGGGATCGTCCACCAGCGCCCGGATCAGCACATTGGTATCAACTGCAAGCATCAGCGGCGGGTGGCGCGCTCGAAGCGCTCGGCAACGGCCTCGCCGATGGCCTTGTCCATATCCTCAAGGCTCATCGGATGTGTCGCTTTCAGGATGCCGAACAGCGACGAGATATCCGTTTCCACCTTCTCCAGCACCACCACCCCGTCGCGCTCGACAAAACGCACGGGCGTGCCCGGCTCGATGCCGAGTTTGCGCCGGATCGCGACGGGAATCGTGACCTGGCCCTTGGCGGACGCTGTCAGGATGCTCATGTCAAACCTTCACCGAAAAGTAAAACCCGTGCGTGCACGGTACGACTTTTCTATACCCGATGAAAGTGCGGCGTACTTGCCGTATTCAGCCATGTGCCAGTCGCGTGTGACCGGAACCGCCTGATGAACATTCGCCCCTTCGACACCCTTCTGATCGCCAACCGCGGCGAGATCGCGTGCCGCGTGATTGCGACCTGCCGCCGGCTGGGCATCCGCAGCGTGGCGGTGTATTCGGATGCCGATGCGAACGCGCGGCATGTGCGGCTGGCCGATGTCGCGCTGCCTATCGGCCCGGCGCCGGCGCGCGAGAGCTATCTGGATAGCGGGAAGATCATCGATGCGGCCAAGCGCAGCGGCGCGCAGGCGATCCATCCGGGCTACGGTTTCCTTTCGGAAAACGCCGATTTCGCGCGTGCCTGCGCCGACGCCGGCATCGTCTTCATTGGCCCGCCGGTGGCCGCGATCGAGGCGATGGGCAGCAAGAGCGCGGCCAAGGCGCTGATGGAGCAGGCCGGCGTGCCGCTGACGCCGGGTTACCACGGCGACAACCAGGATGCGGATTTCCTGCACGCGCAGGCCGATGCGATCGGCTATCCGGTGCTGATCAAGGCCAGCGCCGGTGGTGGCGGCAAGGGCATGCGGCGGGTGGATCGCAGCGAAGATTTCCCCGCCGCGCTGGTGTCCTGCCGGCGCGAGGCCGCATCCAGCTTCAACAACGAGCATGTGCTGGTGGAAAAGTACGTGCTGCGCCCGCGCCATATCGAGGTCCAGGTGTTCGGCGATGCCCACGGCAAGCTCGTGCATCTGCACGAGCGCGACTGCTCGGTGCAGCGCCGCCATCAGAAGGTGCTGGAAGAAGCGCCGGCACCGGGTATGACGCTTGAACGCCGCACCGCGATGGGTGCAGCGGCGGTCGAGGCCGCGCGCGCGGTGGGGTATGTCGGTGCCGGCACCGTGGAATTCATCGCCGCGCCGGATGGTGCGTTCTATTTCATGGAAATGAACACCCGGCTCCAGGTCGAGCATCCGGTCACCGAAATGATCACCGGGCTGGATCTGGTCGAATGGCAATTGCGCGTCGCCGCCGGTGAGCCGCTACCGTTGGCGCAGCAGGAGATTCCGCTGCGCGGCCACGCGATCGAAGCGCGCCTGTATGCCGAGGACGCTGATCGCGGATTCCTGCCTTCGACCGGAACGCTGGCGCTGTTCGATCCGCCGCAGGGCGAGGGCGTCCGCGTGGACAGCGGTATCGAGACGGGCGATATGGTGTCGCCGTTCTACGACCCGATGATCGCCAAACTGATCGTGCATGGCCCGGACCGCGACACGGCGCTGGCAAGGATGCGCCAGGCGCTGGCGACCACACGCGTGGCCGGTGTCGCCAGCAATGCCGGCTTTCTACAGCGCCTGATTGGGGTCGATTCGGCTTTCGCGCGCGCCGATCTGGATACCGGCCTGATCGAGCGCGAACACGATGCATTGTTCCCGCCATCCACGCCGGCTTCGCCCCGCCAGATCGCGCTGGCGACGCTGGCCGCGTTGCTGGATGAAAGTGCCGCGCGCGACGCTGCCGATCCATATTCGCCGTGGGCCGCGACCAATGGCTGGCGCCTGTCCGGCTCTGCCACGCGGCAACTGCGCTGGCACGAAGGTGACACCGTCCGCATCGCGCAGGCGCAGTGGGTGGCCGATAACTGGCGCATCGATGTGGATGGTGAATATTTCTCCACCAGCGGCACGCGCGACGGGCATCTGCTGCACGCACGGCTCGATGGTGCCGCCGTCAGCGCCGCCGCGCTGGCGCACGAGGGTGCGCTGCATCTGTTCGATGGCGGCGCACCGCGTGTGCTGCGTTTCGACGATCCCATCGCGCAGGCCGAAAGCCACGGCGCGCACGGCGGTGATCTTTCCGCACCGATGCCCGGCCGCATCGTCGCGCTGCTGGCCGAACCCGGGAAAGTGCAGGCTGGCACGCCGCTGCTGGTGATGGAGGCGATGAAGATGGAACACACCGTCACCGCGCACCGCGATGGCGAACTGAAGGGCTACCGCGTCGCGGTCGGCGACCAGGTGGCCGACGGCGCCGCGCTGGTGGATTTCACGGCGACGGAGGACGAGGCATGAGCAGCAACGATCAGATCCGCATCGTTGAAGTCGGCCCGCGCGATGGCCTGCAGAACGAATCCGCACAGGTGCCCACCGCGACCAAGATCGCGCTGATCGACCGGCTTTCGGCCTGCGGTTTTCTGGTGGTGGAAGCCACCAGCTTCGTCAGCCCGAAATGGATTCCGCAGATGGCCGATGCGGCCGAGGTACTGGCCGGCATCACCCCGCGTGAAGGCGTGATGCATCCGGTGCTGGTGCCCAACGAAAAAGGGCTTGAGCGCGCGCTGGCATCAGGTGTGCGCGGGATCGCCGTGTTCACCGCCGCCTCGGACGCGTTCAATCTGAAGAACACCAACATCGACGTGGACGGCTCGCTGCAACGCCTGACCCCGGTCGTGGCGCGCGCGCGCGAGGCCGGCCTGTGGGTGCGTGGCTATGTCTCCACCGTGCTCGGCTGTCCGTACCAAGGTGCGGTGCCGCTGGCCGACGTGGTGCGCGTGACTGCCGCGCTGCACGAGATGGGCTGCGCCGAGATATCGCTCGGCGACACCATCGGCGTCGGCACCGCGAAACAGGCCCGCGAGATGCTGCAAGCCTGCGCCAGCGAAGTGCCGATGGAGCGCCTTGCGGTGCACTTCCACGATACCTATGGCCAGGCGCTGGCCAATGTCTTCGCCTGTCTGGAAGCCGGCGTGCGCGTGGTTGACGCTGCCGTCGCCGGATTGGGTGGTTGCCCTTACGCGCAGGGTGCCAGCGGCAATCTGGCGAGCGAGGATCTGGTCTGGCAACTCGAAGGGCTGGGCCTGCGCACCGGCGTGGATCTGGACGCGCTGTGCGACACCGCGCGCTGGATCAATGCCGAACTTTCGCGCGAACCGGCCAGCAAGCTGGCGCGCATCCCGAACGAACGGCGCTTCGGCCGCGCGCACTGACGGTCAGGATCAGGTCCAGCGCACAGTGGTGCTCGCTGCACGCCGGACCCGGACATCACGGACTTTCGAAACCGTCGGCGAAGATCGATTCCTGCGCCATCGGGCCGACGATACGGCGCACGATGCCGCTGCCCATGTGATTGACGTACAGGTGCCCGGCTTCGTCCTCGCCGAAGCTGGTGATGGTGCCCATGCTGGTCCAGGTCTTCGCGATCGACCAGGTTCCATCGCTTTCGGTTGCGGCGAACACCTTGCCGCCCATGCCGTAGTCACCGAAGAACAACACCCCGTGCAGGCCGGTGTACGGGCCGCGATAACGGTAGCCGCCGGTGATCGAAATGCCGACGCTGCGCGGATAGACGACGATGGGGTCGGTGCGGCCGGGCAGCGTGCAGACGTTCGAGG
The DNA here is from genome assembly GCF_037478135.1 of Denitratimonas organivorans. Lineage (NCBI taxonomy): Bacteria > Pseudomonadati > Pseudomonadota > Gammaproteobacteria > Lysobacterales > Lysobacteraceae > Denitratimonas > Denitratimonas organivorans. The sequence continues at coordinate 22,464 of NZ_JBBHDV010000015.1, read as the reverse complement.
AACTGCCGCGCAGGTTGAATCCCTCGCAAACTTTCCAACCGAAATTCAGGCCGCTGGCGGCGCCGGACACCAGATTCATTTCTTCCCAGGTGCTTTGGCCCACATCGCCGATGATCAGGTCATGCGTCTGGCGATCAAAGCTGAAGCGCCACGGATTGCGCAGGCCGTAGTGGTAGATCTCGTCGCAGGCACTGGCGCTGCTCCCGGCATCACCGGCGAACGGGTTGTCGGGCGGGATGCCATAACGGCGCAGCGCAGGATCGGCGCCGCACAGGTCGGCCCCGTCCGGTGTGTCGGTGCTGTCCACGTCGATACGCAGCATCTTGCCCAACAAGGCAGGGGAGCTGGCATTGCCGCGCGGCACTCCGGTGGGCGCCGGTCCGGTGAATATGTCGTCCGCCGAGCAGCCACTGATCCCGGCCGGTGTCAACGACTGCCCGGCATTGCACGGGTCATTGCTGTTGCCGCCATCGCCCATGCCGACATACAGATAACCGTCCGGGCCGAAGTGGATATCGCCGCCGTTGTGGTTCGCGAACGGCTGGTATACCCGCAGAATGACCTGGCCGCTGGATGCGTTGGCCTGGTTCGGGTCTGTGCCCGAAACCTGATAACGGGCCACCACGGTGTCGCCACTGCTGTCGGTGTAATTGATATAGAACTGGCCGTTGTCGAGGTACTGCGGATGAAAGGCCAGCCCCAGCAGGCCACGTTCGCCGCTATTGCTGAAGTTCAACGGCGGCGCGGTACCGCCTGATCCGATATTGAGAAAGGGCGTGGCCAAGAGGTTGCCGTCGGAGTCCACCACCCGGATCTGGCCGCCTTGCGTGGCCAGGAACAGGCGGCCGCTGCCATCGCCTGCATGGCGGATGGCGAGCACGCCGGGCACGCCGGTGACCACGTCCTGGAACTGCACGTCGTCCAGCGCCGAGGCGGGTGTATCGGCGGGCCAGAGCAGGGCGGCAAACAGGCAGGCAGCGAGCAGGCAGGAGCCGATGGAATGCGCGTTCATCAGTGATTTCCCCGGTGCGTCCAGCGCGCTGCATGTATCGGGCGGCCCGTGCAGCGGGCGCTCCGGATGCTGCGTGTACGCGATCAGACGGTGGCCCCTGCGCCGCCTTTATACCGCAAAGGGACAGGCACAAAAACCATCGGCGGCAGTGCTGCAACGCCGCATGCGGACCGGGTGCGGATCAGTCGCCGGACAGCTTCAACGCGATCAGCGCCGAAGTGTCGGCATCGCCGAAACCTTCTTCGACCAGGGTGTTGTAGTCGGCCAGTGCCTGCATTGTGGCGGGGTGCGCGACCCCGGCGGACGTCGCCGTGGCGCTGGCGATGTGCAGGTCCTTGAGCATGTGCGCGCACTTGAAGCCGGGGACGAACTCGCCACGCAGCATCGTTGCGCCGCGTTTGTCCAGAAACCAGTTCGCGGCCGCGCCCGAGCCCAGCGTCGGCAGCAACGTGTCGGCATCCAGTCCGAGTTTCGCGCCCAGTGCCAGCGCTTCGCAGACCGCTTCGTTGATGCCGGCCACCATCACCTGATTGACCGCCTTGGTGGCCTGTCCGGCGCCGGTGACACCCATCAGCGAGATGCGTGCGGCGTAGCATTCCAGTGCCGGTCGCACGGTTTCCAGCAGCGCGGCCTCACCGCCGCACATGATCGAAAGCCTGCCGTTGCGCGCACCTTCCACGCCGCCGGAGACCGGCGCATCGATGAAGCCGATGCCGCGTTCGGCCAGTATTGCTGCGGCGCTGATCGCGGTATCGCGCGCCACCGTGGAGTGATCGACGACGATGCCGCCCGGTTTCAGCACCGGCGCCAGCGCCCGCACATTGTCCAGCACATCGGTATCGCCCGACACGCACAGCATCACCACATCGCAATCGGCGAAATCGGCCGGTGCGGGTGCCGCCTTCACCTTCAGGGCCGCCGCCAACGCCTCGGCCTTGGCGAGCGTGCGGTTGCCGACCACCGTCAGCAGGTCTTTTGCGGCCAGGTGGCCGGCCATCGGCGCACCCATCGCACCCAGGCCAATGAAGCCGCAGCGCAGGTGCGAGTGCGTGTGGGAAGGTGCAGGTGTCGTCATCACGGCCTCAACAATCAGGTTATTCCGGCGGGAAGTGGGAATGCTCGCTCAGGCTTTGCCCAGCGATTCATCAGCCAGGTAGGTGTAGCCGGTCAGGCCGGCTTCCAGGGCGGCGGCAAGCTGCTCGGATTCATCGGCGGGCAGCGCGGCGGCCGCGATCATGTGGGCGTAACGCGCGCGCAAATCGCTCAATTGGTAGCCAACATAGTCCAGCATCACGTCCGAGGTATCGCCACGGCGGCTGCGCTCGAAGCGGAAGTGGCCGTTCTCGAGCCGCAGGTCCACCGCGTCGGTGTCGCCGAACAGGTTGTGGATGTCGCCCAGCGTGTCCTGGTAGGCGCCAACCATGAAGAAGCCGAGGCGATAGCTTTCGCCAGGAAGCGGCTGGTGCAGCGCCATCGACGTGTCCAGATCGCCATCATCGACATAGGTGTCGATGCGGCCGTCCGAATCACAGGTCAGGTCGGCGATCACGCCGCGTCGGGTCGGGGCTTGGTCGAGCCGCGCGATCGGCATGATCGGGAACACCTGCTCGATGGCCCAGACATCGGGCACCGATTCGAACACCGAGAAGTTCACGAAATACTTGTCGACCAGCCGTTCGGCCAGTTCGTCCAGCACCGCGCGATGGTTTTTCTCGTCGTAGGAGAGTCGGGCCCGCACGCCGTGCGCGATGGCGTAGAAAAGATCATCCAGGCGCGCGCGCTGGCGCAGGTCGAGTTGGCCCAGGGCGTACAGGTCCAGGCCTTCGGACTGGTAGTGCTGGGCCTCGTGGAACAGTTCCTTGGCCGGGCGCTCGCCGAGTGCGGCGTGCACTTCGCGCAGGTGGCGGATCACGGCCGGTTCGTCGTCTTCCGGTGGCGGCACCGAGCCTTGCGGCGCGGCCTCCACTTCCGAGACGTTGGCCACCAGCACCGCGTGGTGTGCGGTCAGGGCGCGGCCGGATTCGGTCAGCACGCGCGGCGGCGGCAAGCCGTGCACGGCGCAGGCTTCGGCCAGCGGCTGCACAATGGTGGCGGCGTACTGGGCCAGGCCGTAGTTGATCGAACAGAAGCCGCGCGAGCGCGTGCCTTCGTAGTCCACGCCGAGGCCGCCGCCCACGTCCATGTAGCGGATCGCGCAGCCGGCGCGCGAGACTTCGACGAAATAGCGCACTGCTTCGCGCATGCCGTTGGCGATGTCGCGCACATTGGAAATCTGGCTGCCCATGTGGAAGTGCAGCAGTTGCAGGCAATCCAGCAGATCGGCGTCGCGCAATTGCGCGATCAGGTCCAGCAGCTGGCGCGGCGAAAGCCCGAACTTGGCCTTGTCGCCGCCGGAGTTCTGCCATTTGCCGGCGCCCAGCGAGGCCAGCCGCATGCGCACGCCGAGGCCGGGCTTGACGCCCAGCGCGCGCGCTTCCTCGATCACCAGCGGCAGCTCGGAGGCCTTCTCGATGACGATGAAGGTGTTGAGGCCGAGCTTGCGGCCGATCAGCGCCAGGCGGATGTATTCGCGGTCCTTGTAGCCGTTGCAGATGATCGTGCCGCCCGGGCGCGAGAGCGCCAGCACGGCCATTAGTTCCGGCTTGGAACCGGCTTCCAGGCCGAAACCTTCACCGGCGTGGCGCGCCAGTTCGCCGGCCACGCTGCGGTGCTGGTTGACCTTGATCGGATAGATCGCGGTGTAGCCGCCGCTGTAGTCCAGGTCCTGCATGGCTTGTGCGAACGCGGCCTGCAAGCGCCCGAGGCGATGCCCGAGCACATCGGAAAAGCGCAGCAGCAGCGGCAGCTTCAAGCCGTCGGCCAAGGCCGCGTCGACCGCTTCGGGCAACGCGATCTGGGGGCCGTCGGCACCGTGTGGCCGAACCGTCACGCGGCCCCGGGCGTCGATGTCGAAATAGCCTTCGCCCCAGTGGGCAATGGAATAGGTGCGACGGGCGTCGTCGATGGACCAGGCACTCATGGGCGGGCTGAACCGTTAAATGGGCGGCAGATGGTAGCAAGGAGCGCCGGTACGGAGGCGGCGGATGGCGTCGCCGGGGCCGCCGTTGCAGCGGCAAATCCATCACCGCCGGGTCAAACCGGAACAGTTGGCAACAGGCCTGCCCGGGTAGCGGAAGCCTGCGCCGCCGCATTCGGCTACAATCCGCCGGCTTTGCAGCCCCTTTCACCTTTCTTTGCGGAAACTCAATGAGCGCCGACGCTTCCACCTGGTTTTACGAGAACTTCGAGCAGTCCGGCTCGGCCATCGGCTTCCGGGTGAAGAGAAAGCTGGATGAAGTCCAGTCGCCGTTCCAGAAGATCGAGATCTGGGAAACCACCGATTGGGGCAACCTGATGGTGATCGACGGCGCGATCATGCTGACCTCGCGCGACAACTTCCTGTACCACGAGATGATGGCGCACCCGGTGCTGTTCACCCACAGCAATCCCAAGCGCGTGGTGATCATCGGCGGCGGCGATTGCGGCACGCTGCGCGAAGTGCTCAAGCACAAGGAAGTCGAGCACGCGGTGCAGGTGGACATCGACGAGCAGGTCACGCGCATGGCGGAAAAGTATTTCCCCGAGCTGTGTGATTCCAACGCCGATCCGCGCGCCGAGCTGCTGTTCGATGACGGCATCGCCTACATGAAGAACGCTGCGCCCGAGAGCATCGACGTGATCATCGTGGATTCCACCGATCCGGTCGGCCCGGCCGAGGGCCTGTTCAACGAGGCTTTCTACCAGTCCTGTGTCAAGGCGCTGCGTCAGGGCGGCATCCTGGTGCAGCAGTCAGAATCGCCGCTGGTGCACCTGTCGCTGATCAAGTCGATGCGCCACCACATGACTGCCGCCGGCTTCGCCCACTGCCGCACGCTGCCGTTCCCGCAGCCGTGCTATCCGACCGGCTGGTGGAGCTGTACGCTGGCACGCAAGGGCGGTGAACTGGCCGGCTACCGCGAGCGCGGAGCGCAGTCCAAGAGCTTCCCGACCCGCTACTACAACGTCGATGTCCACCGCGCCGCGCTCGTGATGCCCGAGTTCATGCGCGAGCTGGGCGAGTGATGAGGACTTCCCGTGTTGCTTGAACGCCTGCCCGAATTCATCAGCGCCCACCCGATCCTGTCACTGGGTTTTGTCGCACTGACCTTCGCGCTGATCGCCAACGAGGTGTCGCGCTTCACCCGTGGCTACAAGGCGCTGACGCCGGCGCTGTTGACCCATCTGATCAACCGCGAGAGCGCGCTGGTGGTGGACGTCAGCCCGATCAACGACTTCGAGAAGGGCCACATCGTCGGCTCGAAGAACGTGGTGATGAGCCAGTTCAGCCCCGAGAACACGCACCTGGCCAAGGCCCGGGAACTGCCGGTGGCGGTGGTCTGCCGCACCGGCATGGTCTCGGCGCAAGCCGCAAAACGCTTGGTCAAGGCCGGTTACCAGAAGGTCTACTGGCTCGAAGGCGGCATCGGCGCCTGGCAATCGGCAGACCTGCCGCTGGCACGCGGGCGCTGAGCCTGCGCATTGCCCAGAACCCTTGAAACGGCCTGCATGCGGGCCGTTTTTCATTCCGGGCCGATATTGATCTGCACGGCTTGATGCCGCACGGCTGCGCCGCACAACAGGATCATCGCGCGCCCGTTTCGGGTTCCTCGCACTGGTTTGCGGAAATGTCACGCACGCCGTTGCGCAGTGCGCGCAGGCCTTGTTGCGCCGGATGCCGGGGAACCCAGCCGGAGAAGTGATCCGCCCGCAGGCGCTCGGCCTGCTGCAGCTGCTCGGGAGACAGCTGTGCCTGCAATTGTTTGATGGTGTCTTCCAGCAAGGGGTCGCTGTGTTCTTCGTCCGTCAGGGTCTGTTGCAATTGGCGGTGCAGCGCCAAGGCCGTGACTGCGTCCGGTGTCACCGCCTGATCCAGAAGCCAGCGCCTTTGCCGTGGCAAGGGCGAGTGGGCGATGGCCAGCACGGCGAGCATTTCCACATCACCCTCGTGCATCAGCTGCCACGCCATTGCGGGGGCTTCCTGCCGGAACGTTGCCAGCTCCGGCAGTGCTTCCAGCAGGCTGTCCCAGCGGAACGCGTTGCCGCTGGCGTACTGCTTCATCGCTGCGCGGTTCCCGGCCCGGGCGGCGCGATGCCAGATATCGGCCATGGTGGCGGGGCTGGGCGGAGCCAGGTTTCCGCAATGGTGCTCGGCCAAGGACAGCGCACCTTCGCGACGTTCCAGCTCGGCCTCGAACTCGACCAGTCGCGTGTCGGCCTGATCGGGCGGGAGGTGCTGGATGATCTCCAGTCTGGTGTTCTGCGCTTTCAACCAGTCGTCAAATTCCAAGCGTTGCAGTGGCAGGCTGCGGCAATTCAGATGACCCGAGGCAAGCCGGCATCCTGCCGCACCGTCGCCGTTCGCTGCACGTTCTTCCAGTTCGCTGACGGTTTCATGGAAGGGCAGATCCCATGCAGGCAATGGCATCTCCGCATGGAAAGGCACCGGAGCCAGGGCAGCTGGTTCCATGGAGGCGGGGATCAGGGCCGGCGCCGGCTGCCGCTCCACATACGTGGGCAGCGGATCATCCGTGACCGGCAGCGTGCGATCACGTTGGATCAGCGACCAGCCGGCCCATGCGAGCAGCAGCAGGGCTGGAGCCAGCAGAAGTGCAGGGCGACGGTATTTCATTGAGGGGACGGGAGATTCTGGAAGCACCGATGTTGGCTCATTCCGGCCGTCGATAGCCACCGGCCACGCCGTGCGGTGACAGCACGAATTGCCACAGTTGCAGCGTGCGGGCGCGGAAGGCGCCGGCGCAGGCCAGCAGGTAGTAGCGCCACATGCGTGCGAAGCGTTCGCCGTACTGCCCGGCGAAGCGCGGCCAGGCGGCCTGGAAGTTGGCATGCCAGGCCATCAGCGTGGGGTCGTAGTCGGCACCGAAATTGTGCACGTCTTCGATCACGAAACGGGTTTCGGCGTGGCGCGCGACATCGCTGATTGCCGGCAATTCGCCATTGGGGAAGATGTAGCGGTCGATCCACGGGTCCACCCCGCCACGGGTGTGGTTGCGGCCGATGCTGTGCAGCAGGAAAAGGCCATCGTCGGCCAGGCAGCGGCGCACCATGTCGAAATAGGCCGGGTAATTGCGCCTGCCGACATGTTCGAACATGCCGACCGAGGCGATGCGGTCGAAACGCTGGCGTGCGTCCGCGTTGAAGCTGCGGTAATCGGCCACTTCGACCTCTATCTTGACCGGCAGCTGTGCCAGCGCTTGGCGCACATGCGCGCCCTGTTCGGCGGATACCGTCAGCCCGGTGCAATGCACGCCGCGCTCGGCCGCAACCCGCATCAGGCTGCCCCAGCCGCAACCGATGTCGAGCAGGCGCATGCCCGGTTCCAGCCCCAGCTTGCGGCAGATCAGCTCCAGCTTGTTGCGCTGCGCGGTGTCCAGATCCGCTGCCGGCTGGCCGTCGGGGTTGCGCCAGTAGCCGCAGCTGTAAGCCATCGTCGGGCCCAGCATCGCGGCGAAGAAGTCATTGCCCAGATCGTAGTGCGCCTGCCCGACCTTGAATGCGCGGCGCCGGCTCTGGCGGTTGAACAGGCGGGCCTTGAATACTTGCCAGGCCAGCCCGGCGGTGACCTGTTCGTCGAGCCGCGCGGTCAGGACGCGCTCGAAGAACATATCCAGCTGCGGCACATCCCAGGCGCCGTCCATGTAGCTCTCGCCCAGACCCAGGCTGCCCTGTGCCAGCACCCGGGCAGCCATCGCCGGATCGTGGACTTGGAGATCCCACGGGCGTTCGCCGCCGATGCGGATATCGGCGTGCGCCAGCAACCTGTCCAGCGCGCGCCAGGCAGCACTGGAGTCCGGCAGCACGGCCGGCGCGGCGGTGGTTCCGGTGGGCGCATCCATCGTCGTGTGTCCGCAGGATGTTCCTGAACAGTGTGCCGCAGCCGTCACGCTCTGTCCTGTTGCACGGCGTCAATGTCATTGGACTGTCACGGCAGCTTCATATCGTGTCGCGTTTCCACAGGCCGGGTCGCACCACGCAAGGGCGCCGGGTCCGGCCCGCTGGATCATTCCTTTCCAACGCCGCAGCTTCCCTATGAACGCTACTCCGCTGGCGGCCGCCATTCTGGTGGCCCTGTCCCTGTCATGCGCACCGCTGGCCCTGGCCCAGGAGCCGGTGCCGCCTCCACCTCCACCACCGCCGACCACGCCTGAAGACACGCCGGCAACCACCTTGTCCGAGGTGTCGGTGCAGGAAACCTATATCCAGGAGGAGGGCGGCCAGTTCGATGCATTGCAGGTGCGGCGCGAATCGGCGCAACTGCTGGACGTGCTTTCCGCCGAACAGATTTCCCGCGCCGGTGATTCCGATGCCGCCGCCGCACTGCGCCGTGTCACCGGGCTGAGTCTGGTCGATGACCGTTTCATTTATGTGCGCGGTCTGGGTGAACGCTATTCGGCCGCGTTGCTCAACGGCGCGCAGATCCCGAGCCCGGACCCGACCCGGCGCGTGGTGCCGATGGATCTGTTCCCCAGCGGCCTGCTGGCCGGGGTCGATGTCAACAAGAGCTACAACCCGGCGCTGCCGGGCGAGTTCGGTGGCGGCACGGTCAACCTGCGCACCCGCGGGGTGCCGGCCGGGCCGATGTTCAAGGCTGATCTGGGGCTGGGCTATGCGCACGGCACCACCGGCGAGGATGGCTGGCGCTCGGCCAGCGGCGGGCGTGACTGGCTGGGCCGCGACGATGGCCTGCGTGCGCCGCCCGCAGGGGTGTTGCAGCGCCCGTTGCCACCGCGCGGTTCGGCCGAATTGGCCGATCTCGGGCATGCGGTCATGGGCAAGGAATTCGGTGTCTCGCGCAAGCGCATGGGGCCGGACGGCAGTGCCTCGTTGAGTGCCGGCAACAGCTGGGGCGGCGACGAATTGCGCGTGGGCGTGGTCGGCGCCGCGCGCTGGTCGCAGAGCTGGGATCTGCGCGAGGAAGAGCGCGCCGAGTATTCGATCCGCGGTGACGGCAACCTCAACCGCAACCAGGAATACCTGCGCGAGCGTGCCGAGCGCAGCGCCGACTCCAGCCTGTTCTTCTCCACTGGCATGGATATCGGCGCTGACCACCACATCGACGCCAGCGTCATGCGCCTGGCCCAGACCCTGCAGCAGGACCGCGTCGATACCGGCTTGCGCACGCTGGGTACCGAGGAGCGCAGCACCACCAGCGAATGGACCGAAAACGTGCTGACCACGCGCCAGTTCGGCGGTGAACACCTGTTCGCAGCCGCCGGCGATCTGGGTCTGCAATGGCAGTACACCGACTCCAGCGCGAGCCGCGACATGCCGTTCGCGCGCAGCTCGATGTACACCCTCAGTGTCGCCGGCGAATACGTCTACACCCCGAGTTTCCCGGCCCAGATGCGCTGGGAAATGATGGATGACGATGTCGAGGAAATGCGTCTGGGACTGACCTACCCCTTCGTGTTCGGCGACTCGTCCGGGCTGACGCTGTCGGCCGGCGGCAGCCGTCTGCGGCGTGACCGCGATTCGGAAATCTGGCGCGTCAGTGTGCGTCATCTGGATCGCCTGCCGTCGGTGGATACGCCGATCGACGACATTCTCAATCCCGGCCAGATCGATTCCGGCGCGCTGGAATTGCTGTCGGCCAGCCAGCCGACCGACTTCTACCAGGCCGAGCAGGCGCTGGACGCCTGGTATCTGCGCGCCGACCTGACCCTGGGCGCGTGGCGTGCCGATCTGGGCGTGCGGCGTGAAGACAACGACCAGCGCGTGGTGACGCAGGATCCGTTCCTGCCCGGCGCGGTGCCGACCGTGGCGCATCTGGAAGGCAGTGAAACCCTGCCCTCGGCAACGCTGACCTGGGGCTATTCGGACAATGCGCAATTGCGCCTGTCCTGGAACCGGACCATCGCCCGGCCCGAGTTCCGCGAGCTGTCGCGCGCGCCCTACACCGATCCGCTGCTGGACATCACCGTGCTCGGCAACCCGGACTTGAAACAGACCGAGATCACCAGTTACGACCTGCGCTGGGAGTACTACTTCATCGGCAGCGACAGCGTCTCGGTGGCGCTGTTCCGCAAGGAATTCGACGACCCGATCGAACTGGTGCGGACCCCGGCTTCGGGTGATCTGCTGGAACTGCGCAATGCCGACAGCGCCTTCGTGAATGGCGTGGAATTCGAGATCGGCAGCAATCTGGGCTATTTCGGCGATGCGCAATGGGTACCCGAAGGCATCCGCAACACGATTCCCTGGTACGACCTCGGCGTGAGCCTGAACCACACCCGGATCGATTCAGAAGTGGATCTGGGCGCGGCGGTCGGTATCCAGACCTCCAGCCAGCGCCCGCTGCAGGGCCAGTCGCCGTACCTGACCAACCTGGCACTGACCTGGTTCGACCCGAACGCGGTGCATGAGGCCACGCTGCTCTACAACGTCGCCGGCAAACGCGTCACCAAGGTCGGCCTGCAGGGCTTACCGGACGAATACGAACAGCCGTTCCACCAGCTCGATTTCAGCTACTCGCGCACCTTCGCCGACAACTGGAAGCTGCGCCTGCGTTTGCGCAACCTGCTCAATCCCGGGGCCGAGTACACCCAGGGCAGCGAGGTGTCGCGCCGCTACCGCAAGGGACGCGAGATCGCGGTCAATCTGGAATGGAGTTACTGAGGCGGTTGATCCGCTGTTGAATCGCCGGGCCGGTGCAATGCCGGCCCGTGCCGCGTGGCAGGCGCGGCTGTCTTGAAACCGAAACGCGACTGTCGCGCCGCTGTCATCGCCACTTACCACCATGCCGGTTCCTTCCCCAACCCCCGGATGGCGACGATGTCCTTCCCGTTCCGCAAGACCACCCTGGCGCTGGCCCTGGCCGGTGCATCCCTCGCTGCGACCGCCCAGGTCAGCATCAACGACGGCCTCGATGGCAACTGGTACAACCCCGCCACCACAGGCAGCGGCGTCTCGATCGACGTGCTGCCGCAGGCCGATGGCGGTGCGCTGCTGTACGGCGTGATGTTTGATTACGACAGCGCTGGCAAGCCGGTCTGGTACACCTTCCTGGGCGATCTGGCCAAGGGTGAAAACGTGGTTGAGGGCGTCACCGTCAACCTGTTCGAGAAGGGCAGCGAAGCGGTGTCGATCGGCACCGTTGCGATCGACGTCTCCAGCTGTGATTCGCTTGGCCTGACCTTCGATTTCGATGAGGCTTCCGGCTTGGCCGATGCCGCGCACGACGTGAGCCCGGGCCAGACCAACATCGGCTTCGCGGGCAACCCGCTGTGCAACGAAGCACCGGTTTTGGCCGCCTGCCCGACCGGCACCACCGCCGAGGGTGCCGACTGCCTGCTGCCCAACAGCATTGAAAGCGAGCTGTACCTGCCGGCCGGCAAGAAGTATCTGGTCAAGGGCGCGGTGATCGTGGAAGAAGGCGCCACGCTGACGATCGATCCGGGCGTCACCGTGCAGGGTCACGAGGACACCACCCAGGCCAACTTCGTTGGCGTCAAGGCGGGTGGCCGCATTTATGCCGAAGGCACCGCGACCCGCCCGATCGTGTTCACCGGTCCGACGCCGGAAGTCGGCTCTTGGGGCGGCCTGCACATCGCCGGCCATTCGACCTGCAACGACTATGTGTCCGAAGCCGAACCGTGCAAGTTCGAGGCCTATCCGGAGATGACCTTCGGTGGTGACAAGCTCGACGACAACTCCGGTGTGCTGCGTTATGTCCGCATCGAGTGGGCCGGCATCCCGATCCGCGACAACGAAGAGCTGAACTCGCTGACCCTGCTGGGCGTCGGTGCCGGCACCACGATCGAGTACGTGCAGGTGGATGGCGGCAAGGACGATGGTTTCGAGTGGTTTGGCGGCAACGTCAACGGCCGTCACCTGGTCTGCTCGAACATGGGCGACGACTGCTTCGACATGGATGACGGTTACCACGGCAAGCTGCAGTTCCTGCTGGCTTGGCAGGGCGACAACTACGATATCGGCGGCGATTCCAACGGCATCGAATCGGACAACAGCAACCCGTCGCCGGATATCCCGCCGCGCACCCGTCCGGAAATTTCCAATATCACGCTGGTCGGCTCCAGCCAGTATGACAATCTGCACGGACTGCGTATCCGTCGCGGCAGTGGCGGCATCTACAGCAACCTGGTCGTGACCGGTTTCACCGGCGTCAGCCTGGCGCTGGATGGCCCGGAAACCTGGGCGGTGCGTGGTGATGATCTGGTCTTCACCCATTCCTTCGTCGGCAACAGCGGCAAGGGTCTGTTCGGCGGCAATTCGGCCAGCGCCGATGAAGTGGCGGCCTGGTTCAACGGCCAGGAAGGCAACCAGACCGGCGACGCCCAGCTCGACGGTTACCTGCCGCAGGCCGGTTCGCCGGTGCTGAGCGGTGGCAAGGCACTGAGCGATCCGTACTTCCGTCCGGTCACCTACCGTGGTGCCTTCGCCGGTGCGCACGACGACTGGACCCGCGGCTGGACCGTGAACCTGCCGCGCTGAGCGATCAGCCCGCAGTACTGAACGCTTGCGCCGGCCTGCTGCTGGCACAAGCATCCGGAAAAGGTCGGCGATGCCGGCCTTTTCCCGTTCCAGTGCCGGTGCAGGATGAAGCCGGCATTGGCCATCGCCCCCCGATATCGGTGACAATGGCACGTCATGTCCGGCCATCGCCTCCCAATACGCCTTTTCCTTGCCGCGCTCTTGCTGGGGCTGCTGGCGGCATGCGGGGTCGGTTCGCAACAGGACATCCGCCAGACCACGCTGTTCAACTACGCCGGTGCGATCCGCTGGGGTCATATCGACGATGCCTGGTCGATGGTGGACCCGGAATACGCGCGGCGGCACCCCCTCAGCCAGCTGGATCGGCAGCGCTTCGAGCAGGTGCAGATCACCGGCTACCGGGTCAAAGGCAGCCAGATGCTGTCCGAAGAAGAGCTGGTGCAGCTGGTGGAAATCCGCCTGATCAACCGTCACACCCAGTCCGAGCGGGTCATCCAGGACCGCCAGCTCTGGCGTTGGGACAAGGAATCCAGGCGCTGGTGGTTGACCACCGGCCTGCCGGATATCGTTCCCGGCTCGCCATGAGCACCTGGTCGGCGCAGGCCGGCATCCGGGCATGAGCGGCCGCATCCTCCCGGGACGTTCCTTCGAGCCCAAGCTCGTATCGGTATTGCGCCACGGCTATTCGCTGGGCGATCTGCGCGCCGACGCGATGGCCGGATTCACCGTTGCGGTGGTGGCCTTGCCGCTGGCGATGGCGCTGGCGATCGCCTCGGGCACCACGCCGGACAAGGGTCTGCACACCGCGATCGTCGCTGGGTTCCTGATCTCGCTGCTGGGCGGCTCCAAGGTGCAGATCGGCGGGCCGACGGCAGCTTTCATCCCGGTGGTGTTCAACGTCATCGAACAGTACGGCTACGGCGGCCTGGTGCTGTGCACGCTGATGGCTGGCCTGATGCTGATCGCCGCCGGGTTGCTGCGGCTGGGCAATCTGATGAAGTTCATGCCGCAGCCGGTGATCACCGGTTTCACCGCCGGCATCGCGGTGACGATCTTCGTCAGCCAGGTCAAGGATGCGCTGGGGCTGAAGATCGAGCATCTTCCGGGCGAATTCCTGGCGCGTTGGCAGAGCTACTGGGCGCATCTGGATACGTTCAATCTGGCGGCACTGACGCTGACGCTGATCTGCCTGGGCGGGATCGTTGCGATCAAGCGCTGGCGGCCGCAGTGGCCGGTGCTGCTGATGGCGGTGGTCGGTGGTTCGCTGCTGGGGCTGGTTTTGCCGGTGGAAACCATCGGCAGCACCTTTGGCGAATTGCCGCGCGCGCTGCCGCAGATCGCGTTCCCGCATATTCCGCTGGATCGCACCATGGATCTGCTGCCAGCCAGTTTCACCATCGCTTTCCTGGCTGGCGTCGAGTCGCTGCTGTCGGCGGTCGTGGCCGATGGAATGACCGGCGGCAAGCACCGTTCCAATGCCGAACTGGTGGCCCAGGGCGTGGCCAATGTCGGCTCGGCGCTGATCGCCGGCCTGCCGGCCACCGGCGCGATCGCGCGTACTGCGACCAATATCCGGGCCGGCGCACGCTCGCCGATCGCCGGCATCGCGCACAGCGCCTTCCTGCTGCTGTTCATGCTGTTGCTGGCGCCGTTGATGAGCCATGTGCCGCTGCCGGCGCTCGCTGCCGTGCTGCTGATGGTGGCCTGGAACATGAGCGAGGTGGACCGCTTCCGGCGCCTGATGAAGTCACCCTGGGGCGACCGCCTGGTGCTGCTGACCACGTTCGTGCTGACGGTGATGTTCGACCTGACCGTGGCGATCGAAGTCGGTGTGGTGATGGCCGCCTTCATCTTCATGAACCGGATGAGCCGCGTGGTCGAGGTGGAGCCGGATTCGGAGGCGGGCGGGCTGGTCGATGACGAAGGCAATGACGAGGTTGGTTCGGCCCAGCGGGCGGCGCTGCCGCCCGGCGTCGAGGCCTGCCGCGTGGCCGGGCCGCTGTTCTTTGCCGCGGTCAGCCGGTTGGACAATGTGCTGGATCAGGTACCGCGCGGCACCCGCGTGTTCATCCTGCGCATGCGCCTGGTGCCGATCATGGATGCCTCGGGCGAGGCCGGGCTGGATGCCTTGCTGGACCGCTGCCAGCGGCGCGGCATCCGCGCGATTTTCTCAGGCCTGCAGCCGCAACCGCGGCGCACCGTGATCGACATGGGCATGGTGCATCATCCAGCGCTGCTCGGCATGGCCAGCGATTTCCCCGCCGCACTGGCGATGGCGCAGGCCTATATCGACGAGGATCCGGCGGCGGCGCGCTGAGGCTGCGGCCGCACTGGTCGGGCGGAATTACTGCTGCGGGAACAGCACTTCGGCGCGCTGCATCAGGATCCAGCTGGTGGCGATGTACTTGTCGCCACCGCGCGGCATGTTGCCGCGATGGGTGTGGGTGAAGGCGGCCGGTGCCAGCAGCAGGTCGCCGGTGCGCGGCTTGACCTTGCGCTGCTGGTAAAGGAACTCGGTTTCGCCTTCGGAGAAACCATCGTTCAGATAGACCGTCCACAGCAGGTGGCGGTGCAGGGTTTCGCAATCCGGATCGCGCGGATACAGCTCGCAGTGCCAGTACGGATAGCCGCCCTGGTCGGCGGTGTAGCGCTGCAGATTGACCGCGCCGGGACGCAGCATGGTCTGGACCAGCGCGGTGATGCGCTCCTGCGGCATGTCCAGGATGTCCTGTTCGGTCAGCTGGCGTGGCGGGTTGCCCATCTTCAGCATCAATGGCGCGATCAACAGGTGCGGATAGCGCCGCAGATATTCCACGGTGGCCTTCAGCGCCGCACCCATCAGCAGGTGTTCCACGTCCTGCCAGTGCGCCTTGCCCTGCAGCATCAGGTCACGGCTGTCCTTGAGTTCGGGAAACACACCCGAGCCGACTCTGCCCGGCCCCTTGTCCTGATCGGCCTCGAAGCGCGCCACGATCTGTGCGCAGACCTCAGGCGACACGGCATTGGGATAGATCTCGATGAAGTCGGTGATGGACATGCGGGCAGCTTTGCGGGGCAGGTCAGCAAGCTTAGCGCAGGGCGCCGCAGGCGGATGCCAAATCGGGCACGGGTGTCGCGGAAACGCCAGAGAAAAAGCGGATAATCGTGCGACCACCATCGCACAGGACGTTAGTCTGGGCTCCATGTTCGATTCCCCCGCACGGGCCTGGGCCCACATACGCCGCCTGCTGGTGTTGACGCTGGCGCTGCTGCTGGTCTGGTTCGTGTTGGAGTCGCTGGTCTATCGCAGCGGTTTCTACTACCGCTGGCTGGCCGAACCGCGCTCCAATGCCGGGGCGGTGACGCTGCGCCTGGCGCGCGCGCAGAACGAAACCGGCGGCACGGCGCCGGTGGTGCTGGTGTTCGGTGACTCGCGTGTTGGCGAAGGGTTCTCCAAACCGGTGGCGCAGGCGCAGGTGCCCGGTCTGGATTTCGTCAATCTCGCGGTGCCTGGCAGCACGCCGCGCACCTGGTACTACCTGCTGCGTGAGCTGCAACGGCGAGACACGCGGTTCGATGCGGTGGTCGTCGGTCTGCCGTATCGGCATATCGGTGGCGGTGAACTGGCGAACTGGTCGCTGGATACGCTGTTCATGGCGCCGCTGGTGGACCCGCGTGACATGTGGACGTTTCCGGCCAGCTTCACCAGTGAGGAAATGCGCCGCCGCGCGCATCGCACGGTTTGGACGCCGGCGCTGGTGATGCAGGCCGACACGCGCGCACTGCTGTCGGCGCCGGAGGCGCGCCGGCAGCATCTGGACTACCGGCAATGGTGGCTCGAACATGCCAGTAACTACGCCGGGCGCGAAGAGCGCATGCCGGCGCTGCATTTTGATGCCGCAGGCCAGGTGGTCGATTTCAGCGATGCCGATGCAGGCCAGCGGCAAAAGATCGAACAGCATCTGCGCGATGTGCGCGTGGCCGAAAAACCTGTCAATGACGCTTTCCTCGCACACTGGCTGGGCCAGGTTCTGGCGCTGGCGCGCGCGCATGATGTGCCGTTGATCTTCTACCCGCATCCACGCAGTCCCTATCCGGCGCTGCTGCCGGATTTCGGCGATCTGCCGCCGTCGCTTGCGGCATTGGCGAACGAACCAGAAGTCACGGTGCTGCCGCCGGATTTCCTCGCCGATCTGGAGGCGCCGGACTATTTCTTCGACACCCTGCACGTCAACCTGCATGGGCGTGAGGTCATCAGTCGCCGGGTGGCACAGGCGGTGGCGCAGGTCATCGGGCATCCGTTGCCCGATGCCGACGGATCAGGCGCGGATGCGAAGCAGGTGTCGCCGCGATGATGTTCGATACCTTCCAGTACTGGATCTTCTTCGCGGCCGTTCTGCTGGGCCTGGCGCTGTTGCGCGACCGTCCGGCCAAGGTCGCGCTGGTGCTGGCCAGCTTTGTGTTCTACGGCGTCTGGGACTGGCGCTTCTGCCTGTTGCTGGGCGGCTCCATCGTGGTGAACTACTTTTTCGGCATCGCCATCGATGCGCGTGAGGGCAACGCGCGCAAACGCATGGTGGCGCTTGCGGTGGCGTTCAATCTGGCGGTATTGGGGTTCTTCAAGTACGCCAACTTCTTCGTCGATTCCTTCGCCACGCTGTTCGGTCTGAACCCGGACGGCATGCTGCTGAACATCGTGCTGCCGGTGGGCATCAGCTTCTTCACCTTCGAGGGCATTGCCTACGCGGTGGACATCTACCGCCGACAGATGCGTGCGGTGCGCGATCCGGTGGATTTTTCCCTGTTCATCACCTTCTTCCCGCACCTGGTGGCCGGGCCGATCATCCGGCCGATGGATTTCTTTCCGCAGTTGGCGCAGCGCCTGCCGCTGACGTCGGAGGATTCGCGCTGGGGCATGCGGGAAATCCTCAAGGGGCTGATCAAGAAGGTGGCGTTTGCCAACTGGTTCGCGCCGATCGCCGATGCCTGGTACACGGGCGCGCAATACAACGGCGCCGAGGTGCCGGCCTGGGCTGGTGTGCTGGCGTTTTCGATGCAGATCTACTTCGATTTTTCCGGCTACACCGACATCGCGCGCGGTTGTGCACGGCTGCTGGGCTACAAGTTTCCGCCCAATTTCGAGCGGCCGTATCTGTCGGCCAGCATCACCGAATTCTGGCGGCGCTGGCATATCTCGCTGTCGTTCTGGCTGCGCGATTACCTCTACATCAGCCTGGGCGGTAACCGCGTCAGCGTGCCGCGCACCTATGTGAATCTGCTGATCGTCATGGGCCTGGGCGGGCTGTGGCACGGTGCGAGCTGGAACTTCGCGATCTGGGGGCTGTACCACGGCTTCCTGCTGATCGGGCATCGCTTGTGGCGGCAGGCGGTGGAAAAGTCCGGCATCGCCGGCATTGTGGATGCGCGCTGGCTGCTGCCGTTCTGGATCGGGCTGACCTTCGTCATCGTCACGCTTGGCTGGATTCCGTTCCGGGCACCGGATTTCGCCGCTTCGCTCGCCACCTTCCAGGCCTTGCTGGCACCACAGGGCTGGGGTTTCGCGCAGGCGCATCCGGCGATCGTGCTGATTCCCGTTGGAACGCTGGCGTTCTGTCTGCTCGACCACCGGCGCTGGCTGCAGGACTGGCTGGTGCAGCGCGCCAGTCTGCCGCTGGTGGCACTGGTCGGCGCGCTGGCCCTGTTGTTCCTGGAAATCTTCGCGCAGGTCGATGCGCAGGTGCCGTTCGTGTATTTCCAGTTCTAGTCGCAGAGCCCGCGGATCTTCGCCGCTTCCATCGCCGGTGCGGCGAAGTCGATCGAGGCCAGCAGGCCATCGTCGGCGATGTTGTACCCAGGCCACACCATTGGGAAACAACGCCAGCGTGATGCCACCGAAGCCGGACAGGAACAGCACCCAGAGCGGCTCCGGGCAGCCCAGTCCGGTTTGCAGGTTGCGTGCCCAGAATCCGTGTTGGTAGCGGTAGTTTCGCAATGAAGCCACCTGCAGGCCGGGTTGCGCCGGATCGCGTTGCATCGCCGCTTCGAATATGCCGGCATCCGGCACCTCGCGGCCGTTGATGCGGCCACGCTGTTCACCGAGAAAGCGCGCCAGTTTCGCGATGTCATCGCCAGCAGCGTCAAACCCCAGCCGAACAGTGGTTGCCGCTGCGCATCGTGGCTGCGGCGTGTGACGCGTGCAGCAGGGCTCAGTTGCAGCGGTGCGAACAGATCGGCCCAGAGCAGGTCGTCGAACACGTCGTGCTGTTCGCGTCCGGGAATGCGCCGATGCGTGGTGATTCCTCGTCCGCCATATAGGCCGGCGAGTCGTGCTGGCCGCTGCTCATGCCCAGCAGGTGGCGCAGCTGGACATCCTTCCAGCGCTCGGCGAGACAACCGCTGGCGCGCGAAACCCCGCCATCGGCACTGAAGCTCAGCATCAACATGCCATTGTGCGTGCAATTGGCATTGCGCTGCACTAGTGCGAACGGAGTCGCGGCGCGGCTGTGGCCATCATCGCCCGGCTTGTCCCAGACCCGACACGGCTCGAACATGAACTTCCCCACGGATACGTGCTCGGGATCGGTCCGTGCTACGCCGGGATCAGCGCTTGGCCATGCTGCACGAAGGTGATGTCCAGAACCTGCGGCAGGCCGCGCGTCTGCCGCAGTGCGCGTGGTGACACGAAACCTCCAGCGCCAGCACGGTGCGCGTGGACGGCTTGCCGGACAGCCGCAGCCAGCCCTCGAAGCGCTGCTTCGCCGGCTTCGCATTTGCCGGCGGCGCATAGGCGGAAAAATCGACCGGGCGCCGTTAGCTGTCCGACAGCAGGATGTCGCGATCCGGCAGCTCATCGGCGCTTGCCTGACTGGCGGCAAGCATCGCCAGTGCCGCGAGCCAGCCGGCGGCGGCGCGCCGGTTCGTCATCCCATGCCACCCAGGCACACGTACTTCAGTTCTGTGTAGTCATCCAGTCCGTACTTGGAGCCTTCGCGGCCGATGCCGGATTGCTTGATGCCGCCAAACGGCGCGACTTCGGTCGACACCAGGCCGGTATTGACGCCGACGATGCCGCATTCCAGTGCTTCGGCGACGCGGAAGGCGCGCGCCAGATCGCGGGTATAGAAGTAGCCGGCCAGTCCGGCCTCGGTGTCGTTGGCCAGTGCGATGGCCTGCTCTTCGGTCTCGAAGCGGAACAGTGGCGCGACCGGGCCGAAGGTTTCCTCGTGTGTGATCCGCATGTCCGGGTTCACGTCGAGCAGCACGGTGGGCTCATAGAAGGTGCCGCCCAGCGCGTGGCGCTTGCCGCCCAGTGCGATGCGTGCGCCCTTGGCGGTGGCGTCGGCGACGTGCTCTTCGACCTTTTCCAGTGCCTTGGTATCGATCAACGGGCCTTGGTCGGTGGCACCGGCGAGGCCGTCACCGACGCGCAGCCTGGCGACCGCTGCGCAGAGTTTTTCCGCGAAGGCGTCGTACACGCCGGCCTGCACGAACAGGCGGTTGGCGCAGACACAGGTCTGGCCGGTGTTGCGGAATTTGCTCGCCATCGCGCCTTCGACCGCGGCATCCAGATCGGCATCGTCGAACACGATGAAAGGCGCGTTGCCGCCCAGTTCCAGCGAGACGCGCTTGATGCCCTTCGCGCACTGCGCCATCAGTGTGCTGCCGACGCCGGTGGAGCCGGTGAACGAGAGTTTGCGCACCTTCGGGTGGGAGGTCATTTCGGTACCGATGGCGGCGGCGTCGGCGCCGGTGACGATATTCAGCACGCCCGGCGGCAGACCGGCGCGTTCGGCCAGCAGCCCCAGCGCCAATGCCGAATACGGCGTCTGCAGCGCCGGCTTGCAGACCACGGCGCAGCCGGCGGCCAGCGCCGGGCCGAGCTTGCGCCCGAGCATCGCGGAGGGGAAATTCCAAGGCGTGATCGTGGCGACCACGCCGAGCGGCTGGCGCAGCACCATGATGCGTTTGTCGGCGGCATGGCCGGGGATGGTGTCGCCGTAGATGCGGCGAGCTTCTTCGGAAAACCACTCGATGTAACTGGCCGAATAGGCGATTTCGGCCTTGGATTCGGCCAGCGGCTTGCCCTGCTCGGCGGTCATCAGCAGGGCCAGATCGTCCTGGTGGGTGAGCATCAGTTCGTAAAGCCGGCGCAGGATCTGGGCGCGCTCTTTCGCGGTCTTTTTCGCCCATGCAGGGAAGGCGGCGTGCGCGGCGTCGATGGCGCGGCTGGTTTCGGCCTCGCCCATGTCCGGCACGGTGCCGAGCACGGCGCCGGTGGCCGGGTTGGTGACATCGCAGCTGCTGCCGGAATCGGCCGCGAGCCACTCACCGCCGATCAGGCAGCGTTGGCGCAGCAGGTCCGGATCGCGCAGGGGAAGAGGGGATGTGCCCATGGTTCGAGGCTCCTGATATGGGCCGGCCGGGGCCGGTCATGCCCCATCCTCGCGCAGAGGCCGCGCGACCGCCACCTCCGTGCGGCGAGGATCTCAGCGTGGCGGTGCGGTCAGTTCGTTGGCGTCCAAGAAGCCATTGTTGTCGGTGTCGAGCAGATCGAACATCCGGGCCAGCGCGCGGCGGTGGCCTTCCAGCGTGGTGGCGGTGCGGGCGCGGACGCCGTTGGGCAGCTCGTCGGCGGACAGCACGCCGTCGCCGTTGCGGTCCATCGCGTGGAAGCCGCGGCCCATGTAGTCCTGGTATTCCTGCAGCGAGATCCGGCCATCGCCATTGGTGTCGAACCGGCGCAGGTAGTCCTGGCGCGTCTGCACCTGCGCGCCCGCAGCACCGGCGACGAACAGCGCAGGCAGCAGGAGCAGCAGTGCGGTGGTGGTTCGTGTTGAAGCTGCGGCGTAGCGGCCAGTGTTGGCATGTGGCATCGGATTCTCCCTGTACCGCATGATGCGGGCTGGTCGCGGTGCTGTCATCCATGGCGCGAGGGCCCATGCCGGTGGCGGACTGGGCGACAATGGCCAGCTCCGGTTTTCCATGGCCACAAATCCCCATGCCCGAACTTCCCGAGGTCGAAACCACCCGGCGCGGCGTTGCGCCGCACCTGCTGGAACGCCGTATCAAGGCGGTGACCTTGCGTCGCCCGGCGCTGCGCTGGCCGATTCCGGAACAGATTTCGGCGGAACTTCCCGGGCAACGGATCGACGCGGTGCGGCGCCGCGCCAAGTACCTGCTGTTGGATGCGCAAAGCGGCAGCGTGCTGCTGCACCTGGGCATGTCCGGCAGCCTGCGGGTGCTGCCGCAGGGCACGCCGGCGCGCACCCACGATCATGTCGATCTGCTTCTGGACAACGGCGCGATGCTGCGCCTGACCGATCCGCGTCGCTTCGGTGCGGTGCTGTGGCAGCCGCAGGGCCAGCTGCATGAACTGCTCGCCGGACTCGGGCCGGAGCCGTTGTCGGCCGATTTCGATGGCGCCTATCTGCGCCGCCGCGCCGCCGGACGCAGCGCGCCGGTCAAGCACTTCCTGATGGACCAGCGCATCGTGGTGGGCGTGGGCAATATCTATGCGACCGAGGCGCTGTTCCGTGCCGGCATCCATCCTGCGCGCCCGGCCGGGCGCATTTCCGCCGCCCGCTGGGAGCGTCTGGCCGGCGCGGTGCAGGAGATCCTGGCGCAGGCGATTGAACGCGGTGGCACCACGCTGCGTGATTTCCTCAATCCCGATGGCGAACCGGGATATTTCGAGCAGGAACTGTTCGTCTACGGCCGCGCCGGCCAGCCCTGCAAGGTCTGCGGCGGCACCCTGCGTGCCGCCGACTGGGGCCAGCGCGCCACCGTCTACTGCCCGCGCTGCCAGCGTTGAAGCCCACCAACACCTGGCACAGGAACGCGGGAAAGAACCGTAGCCCGTATATGGACTCCTCCTCTAGCGCAACCCCATCGGACGGGAAGATCACCGCGAACGTATATTCGGCTTC
>NZ_JBBHDV010000014.1:0-96310 GCF_037478135.1 Denitratimonas organivorans | reverse complement strand
CGCGTGCATGAAAAAGCCTCTGCAAGGCACACGCATTGCCCATCGGGCGATCGCCGGTCCCGTCCCCATCACCGGCAAGCGCACAAGCGCTGGGGACATTCTTGATGACTTGAAGAGGTATGAATCATGGCTCTTGTATTCCCACGTGTGGCCAGAAACCTGGCCAGGAACGGGTTTTTCCCAACCGATGCCGAGACGGTTCGCCGGATCGGTTTTGCACTCACGCCTACGGGTGACAAGCCGGTACGCATTCTGGATCCGTGCTGCGGCAAAGGAGAGGCAGTTGTCCAGCTGGTTCGTGATCTGGGGCTGCGCAAGGCGAAGACTTATGGTGTGGAACTGGACGCTGACCGTGCCATCCCGGCCCGGCAGCAGCTGACGCATCTGCTTTGGTCGGACGTGCAGGACACCTCGATCGAGGCTGGCGCGTTCGACCTGCTGTTCCTCAATCCGCCCTATGGAGATCTGGTGGCGGACAAGGCCGCGACCGGCAACGAGGACATCAGTCGGTTCGAGGAACTGTTTGTGCGCCGGACGATGCCGACCCTGGCCATGGGCGGGGTGATGGTGTTGATCATCCCGCACTATGAGATGCGGCCGAAACTGTGTGGTTGGCTGGCTCGATCGTTCGACCGGTTGACGGTTCGCCGTGCTGCGGTGGACACGTACAAGCAGGTGGTGATCTTCGGTATCCGCAGAAGGGCGGTGCAGGGGGATGTCTCAAGGCAGGTGGCCAAGCTGGTTGAGTTGGCTGCCAACCCCGAGTCGATTCCCTTTCTTCCGGAAAGCCCGGATGGGTGGGTTGATGGGGTAGTCGAAGATGTAGCTCCCGAGCAATTCATCGCGGTGGCTGCGGACTCGATTCAGCAGTTGCGCAAGGCTGACGTGGCTCGCGTTCTGGATGAGACGCCCCGTGCACACCGTCACCGTGTCGCCGGCTACATCAAGCTGCATCGTGTCGATTTGAGCGATGAGGTTGACCAGGTGGTGTCTGAATCTGGCGGTCTGGCGATGCTGACTTTCCCCTTGCGAGGGACGGTTACGTCCGAGGCGCCGATCAGGTTCGTGGCACACGAACTGGATCCGGTTTTCCTTGGGGATGCAGCTGCACGCAACCCGGTGCTGTGGAACACGTTTGAGAGCTGTCTGGGGCAGGGTGGAGTTGAACCCAACAAGCCGCCTTTGCACGAGATGTCGGACTGGCATATCGCCATGCTGACGGCTTCTGGACAGAGCAACGGCGTGATCGCCGATGAGTCCGGGTATCAGGTTCTGGTGAAGGGTCAGACGACCAAGACCCAGCACAAGACGACCGAGGTTGAGTACGGGGAGGATGGTCTTCCGGTGGCTGAAGTGTCCACGGTACGAGAGCGTTTCGTGGCCTCGATCCGCGCACTGGACATCACCCCCTGGTCACCCCGCTTCGGTGAGTCTTTCACGGTGCAGTAGCGCCATCCAAGCCGGCGATCAGAAGGATCGCCGGCTCTTCTTCTTCACAACCTTCAATAGGAAACGATGTCATGAAATTTCGTGTTGCTGTGGCATGTCGTGATGCAAATGGGTGTGCGGCGATGCCGGTGTTTGATGTCGAGGCTAATGAACAGGAACGGCGGGACGGTGTTCACTACCGCAAAGCTGCGGAACAGGCTACGCAGAAGGGCTATGAGTGGCCCTATGTCTGCTTTGATGACAGTGAGCAGGCTGTCATTCTGAAGTGCGCTCAGGCCCTTGGAATCGCAACTCAGGTTGTTGCGATCGACATGACTGGTGGAGCCATCCACTCGGTGCAAGCCGACGCGGGTGACATCCGAGTCATTTGCTATGACACGGATGATCTTTACGAGAGCGAGTTGGTTGAAGATCGACCACTTGGGAGCAACGGTGAAATGATCACGTGCTGGGCTTGTGATTGCCTGGCCGATGAGAATCCACACCTCGCCAAGCTCTTGTAGAGCTTGGCGCAGGCTTCGTTGTTTCAGCCCCCGTTCGGGGGCTTTTTCTTGCGCGTGATCCGGCTCGGTGCCGGCGTCGTCGCGTGCATGAAAAAGCCTCTGTAGGCACACGGATTGCCCATCGGGCGATCGCCGGTCCCGCCCCATCCACCGGCAAGCGCACAAGCGCTGGGGCATTGTCTGCAACAAGGAAATCAACATGAGCAATCATCAGTTGGAGATCCCGGCCAAAAAGCCGGGTTGGTTCTGTGTCACCTGTGGAGCGGAAGAGGTCTTCCACGATGCCCAGGTTCGCTGGTGTCGGGACACGCAGGATTGGGAGGTGGTCGCGGTACTCGACGATCACTGGTGTGAAGCCTGTGCCAATGCCGGCAAGGAAGGCGAGACGGTCTTTGGTGAGCTTGAAGACCAGCAGGAGGTGCCGGTATGAGCGCTTCTCAACCAACCATGCCAGCACTGCAATCAGCAGTGCATCGCGTTGCCACAACGGCCATGAAACTGTTGGGAAGGGGCTGTCGTGAGACGCTCAAGGACGTGGATGATCCGACCCTGGAAGAGGTGCTGATAGCCATGCGTGCCAAGGCCAAGGAGATCATGCCCAGCGTGCTGGAAGAGGTCCAGAAAAACCCGTGGCTGGTTGTACCCTTGCTTGATGATGCAGCGATGTCCGTGTATCAGTCTGGGAAGGCTCAACTGGAGGCGATCATGGAAGGTCGGTCATGACGATCCTGTCTGTCACCGGGCATCGCCCGGCCAGACTCGGTGGGTACGGAGATACGGTCAATGGCCGGCTCCATGCGCTGGCCCATCGAGTGCTTGGCGAGCGATCGCCAAAGCTGGTGTTGACGGGCATGGCACTTGGCTGGGATCAGGCCATTGCCAGGGCCGCACATGATCTGGACATCCCGTTCCATGCCTATATTCCGTTTTCAGGACAAGAGGCGCGCTGGCCAGACCATGCGCGTCGGCGCTATGAGAAGCTGCTGGCCGTTGCCGAAAAGCAGGTGCATGTCAGTCCCGCGTACAGCCCGGCCGCGCTGTTCCAGCGCAACGAGGCGATGGTGCGGGATTCAGACGAAGTGGTTGCACTCTACGATGGCAGCGGCAA
This sequence comes from Denitratimonas organivorans, assembly GCF_037478135.1. Classification (NCBI taxonomy): domain Bacteria; kingdom Pseudomonadati; phylum Pseudomonadota; class Gammaproteobacteria; order Lysobacterales; family Lysobacteraceae; genus Denitratimonas; species Denitratimonas organivorans. The sequence continues at coordinate 93,250 of NZ_JBBHDV010000014.1, read as the reverse complement.
AGGCGGCACCGCGCATTGCGTGGCGTTCGCCCGGCGTCTGGGAAAACCGGTCCTCAACGTCTACGCGATGTGGTTGGAAATGGCCCAATCTGGTCGCTGAACAAAAAAATGTTGCCCCAGGCAATTTGGTGTATGATCCGGACAGGTGATGTAAGATTTCATCTAGTGCGGCTCTGTTCCGTACCTTAAGCAACCCGGCAGGCATTCCTGCCGGGTTTTTTTTCGCCTGCTGTTTCCGCATGAATAGTCAATGAACAGAAAGGGCGCGTAAGTATTCCCAAAGGTGCGAAAGGGGCGCAGACTGGTTCCATCGACAGTCAAGGACCACCCCATGCAACGCACCGGAACACGTTTCACCCTGTACTTGCGGGAAGGCGCCGAAGAGGTGCTGGCCGGCTTTGAGAAAGAGCGGTCGCCGCGTATCAACCAGGTGGTACAGGACTACATGGGTTTCGTGGAACACCTGGTGCCGGGCCTGACGGCTGCACAGTGGCGGGTGCTGGTGGATCTGGTGGATGGTGATCCGAAGATGCTCGAAGAGCTGCGAACGGTCGCGCTGCTGTGGGGAGTTGTCCTGACACAGCAGGATGCTGCCCAGGCCCGAGGTGTGGATGCCAGCGAGCTGGCAGCTCACCTGCGTTCGTTCTCGGACCCCGAGCAACGGGCGCTGCGAGAGGTGCTGTGGCGAGTGCGTGCCCGGATCGAGCAGGGTCTGGATTTCAGTGTCGCATTGCAGCTGGCCGGTGCGCCTGTGGTGGATGCCTCATCAGAGGCGAAGCCGGCTACAAAGCAGACCGGGCGCAAGTCGCTCAGGAGTGGATCGTGAGTTCTGTTCGCATTCGCAAGGGGCGACTGCATGCGCTTCGTGGCAGCGGCAGGGCATGGTCGGAAGTGGCGCAGATCACGGGCTACTCCGTGGCTGCGGTGCGCGTGATGGATCAGGTTGGATCCATGAAGCATGCGTTGCCGGGCAAGCGTCGGGAACTGGCGGAACGGCTGGGTCTGATCGAGCTTGTGAAGCCTGGCGATCAGCATGCCGCTGTTGAGCAGGTCCACGTGGGTCATCCATCACTGAATCAACAAACCCCACTACAGGAGAGCTGACATGGAACAGAACATCGTGATGAGCAATTCGTTCGTCTTCGTCCTGGCATGCGTCTTCATGACGCTCCTGGGCATGTATCTGCGAAGCGTGTGTGAAGTGCGTCGTGGGCGCAGGTCGGAGACGGTCGATACCGAAGAGCTGGAAAAGTGGACGCAGGCGGAAAAGCTGATGAAGCGGGTGCTGTGGGTACTGGCCCCGGTGCTGGGCTTGGCGCTGCTGCTGTCTCGCAGTGCTTTCGGCTGAGCCAGGGTCAAATCAGGTGGGAGCTGGTGCCATGGACAAAAAACAGATCGAACAGCTGGTGCTCGATGAGCCACGTATGGCGCCCGTCATGGACATGCTTTCTGAGTTGTACCAGATGGATGAAACGCAGCTGGAAAAGCATTTTGAAGCGGTGCATGGGCGATTTGCGTTGGAACCAGAGGATCGGTAATGAACAAGGAATCACAAACCTTCCCGATGACCGATCTGGAAGCCATCGGAACGATTGTCGCTGTGTTCGAGGAACTGCAAAAGCGGCAGAAGATTGCCACGGACCAGGAGAGGCAGGTGTTGGAGCCGTTGCTTGTCCGCTCCGCGCAGGTGATCTCGCACGTGCGAACGCGACTAAATGCAACAAATCGAAGAAATCAGGGCTGAGTGCGCTGATACAAGGGGCAAGCACATGAAAACTACAGTTGAGTACCAGGGCTACTACGCCGAGCTTTCCCCGGTGCCAGGTCAGAATCTGGTGCAGGGCAGGTTGCTGTATGTGGCCGATGTGGTGGCTTTCACCGTGCCGCCGGCGGCGGCACGGGCCTGCTTTGGGCAGGTGGTGGAGGACTACCTGAAGAAGTGCCACCAGCTGGGCCGGATGCCGCCCTTTGTCTGCCCGCAATGCGATCAGCCCGCCGAGGATCTGCTGACCCATGCGTTCGCCACGGCGCTGTGCGGACAGCCGGTGTGTGCGGACTGTTACACGAAGGCGTGTGCACCTGCTGTTCGGGTCGGGAACTGCTGATGAGCGCGCTCAACGTGGTGGATTTAGTTGTGTTGGACTTGATGGTTTGAGGAGATTTTATGAACAAAAAAGATTTGCAGTACATTATGGATAGCGAGGAAGTCCCGAATGAACTCAAGGAGGTCATTCGACGCTACGGTGAAGTGGCTTGGAGATCGAGTCCTGACGGCAGATTGCTTTCAACGCCATCCGCATTTATTTATGGTCCGTTCGTGGGTATGGGGTTGTTCTTGGCAGTACACGCGCTTCTATCTTTATTCGGAGTGAGCTACATAGATGATCCGTTGCTGTACTTTGCGAGCGTCGCATTGTTCATGTTCCCGGTTGCTTTGTTGGGCATTCGCTACATGAGCCGAGTAATCTTAAGTTGGCGTAATGAGATGGGCGACACGTCGGATGAAAAAGACCGCATTCGTAAAGATTTGCACCAACATCTGAAGGCTTTTCTTTCATCTGAAAAATTGTCTGATGACATGCGGGAGTTCTTTACCAGGGTGGCGGAAAAACAACAGCGCCGGAAGCGCCTTTGGGGGTGATCAAGATGATGCGCGCCCGGCTCGGCTATGGACTGTCCTGGCTGCTGTATGCGCTGGGTCATCTTGCCTGGCTTGCCAGGTGCCCCTACCGGATCTATGACGGGCTGATGACCCGATCATTGAGTGTGCAGGATCGCTTCGGTGCCACCGGCCCGTGGGTGGCACCAAGCGGCGATGAACTGACTGGATCAGCGCTTAGCGAAGAGGCTGGCCGATGAGCTACTGGCGATTGTCCGTGCTGCCCGGCTTCATCCTTCTGACCGGCGCCATAGTGGCGCTCATGGCCCGTTTCGTCTTTTCCAAGACTCCAATGGTCGGCGCCCTTGCCGATCAGGTGGCCAGCTACGCATTCCCGGTGGCGCTGGTTCTGGCATTCGTGGTTTACATGTGGAATTTGCTGGCGGTCCTGGAATGGCAGCGCAATCCAGATGCAGCAGCCTGTCGCCACTGCGGTGGCCCGCTGGGCCACATCAAGGACGGCCGCTGGGGGCCGTATTCCAAGTGTTTCGCGTGTGGGCGGAACACGCCTCGCACGTAGGCGATCAGCAATAGGCAGTCGGCAGCTCTTCAATGCGCGTGGTGTAACGCGGTGACAGCGAAGCCTGACGCATCGCCCAGGTGGGCGCCTTCTGCCAACCCGTGGCAGCAAAACCGATCACGCCACGCCCGAACCTGGCATTGATTCCGTCCACAACGTCCATGAGGCCATCGCCGGCTGCTGCCGGCGCAAACAGATCGGGTTGGACCAACTCACGCTCTACCAGGTCCAGAAGCCAAACCCCGGCCTTCCTGTAGCAGTGATCAGTCTTGAAGAAGCCTGATTGCAGCAGTCGATGCATGGTGTGCAGCAGCTCGCGTGTGTCCGATGTCGGGATTGGCAGTGCGGCCACGCGCTGCGGGTGGTGTTGAGGCAGATCCGACCGGAAAGCATCGGTGGATGCGAACACACCCAGGGCGCCGGCCACCAGATTCCGGGATCTCAACTTCTCGCCGGCACGCACGGCGAACGTCGCCAGGGCCTGGGCGATATCGTCGTGATTCTGGACAGCGCGCCCGAAGGTGCGGCTGACCATGATCTGTTTCCGCGCCGGCTCCATTTCGGTCAGAGCGAGGCAAGAATCGCCACGCAGCTCGCGCTGAGTGCGCAGCAGGACGACGCCGAATTGATCGGCAATGTGCTGCGAGTCGGCATCACGCAGCGCAAGGGCATGGTCGATGTCCAGGCTGCGCAGGCGCTCTGCCCAGCGGTGGCCAACACCCCAGACATTCGCCACCGGCGTGGCTTCCAGGATGCCCGCCAGTGCGGCTGGAGGAAGTGCGCACAGGTCTGCCACGCCGGCAAGATCGGCCGGGTACTGGCCAGGCTTGCGCGTGACCGTCTTGGCGACGTGGTTGGCCAGCTTGGCCAGTGTCTTTGTCGGGCCGATGCCGATGCAGGTGGGTATGCCGGTCCAGCGCCACACGCGATCGCTCAACGCTTGCGCCCACGGGCCGCGTTGCGTGATCTGGCGCCGATCCAGCAGGAAAGATTCATCAATGCTGTACGCCTCAACCGGCAAGCCGGTGTCGCGCAAGATGGAAAGCACGCGGGCGCTGATGTCTCCGTAAAGCGGAAAGTTCGCAGACCGTATGTGGAGCTGTCGCCGGACGGTGACCGGAACCTGGTGGATGGGATGTCCCATACGAATCCCGAGTGCCTTGGCTTCCTGGCTGCGAGCGATCACGCACCCGTCATTGTTGCTGAGCACCACGACCGGTACGCCGCACAGGTGGGGCTGGAAGATCCGCTCACAGGAGGCGTAGAAGTTGTTGGCGTCGATCAGATGGAACGCAGTGTTCATGCGCTGATCGTTCGTGAGCCGCTGTACTGACCGTGCCCTCGGTGCATCTGCCTGGCCACGCTGGCTACCACGTAGATTTCCACCTCGGTTTCCAATGGCAGCACGATGGGCGTGTGCCGAGGGTTGCGACAGTGCAGCTCGATGTGGGTCGGCATCAAGCGAAGCACCTTGCAGGTTGGCTGATTGCCTTCCCAAGTGGCGATCACGATGTGACCATCCACAGGTTCGATGCTGCGATCGACCACCAGAATGTCGCCGTCGCAGATGCCGGCCAGGATCATCGACCAGCCGGATGCGCGGTACAGATACGAGGCGGCCGGATTGCGGATCAGCACCTGGTTGAGGTCGATGCCTTCGTCAAGGAAGTCCTCTGCCGGCGAAGGAAAGCCAAGGGCAACACGGGCCGCGCCCATGGGTAGGTGCAGCTCTGGCGGTTCGGGGTGCACTGCACCCAGGGGGATCGCGACGGTGTGCGATAGCGTGGTGGTTTCAATCGGCATGGCGGGACGGAGCAAGAGGCAGGCTGTTAGCAGCAATGCTAACAGGTGCTGGTGTCGAGTCAGGCACTCACTTTACGGGTTGACACAAATGGCGTGCCATGCCTAGACTGGCATCGTTAGCGGCACCTCAGCGTTTCTGAGGTCGGTCCACTCGCATCCAACCTGGACCAGGCTCACAAGAGCCGGATGCATCCTCAACTCAACCCTGACGGGAGACAGACTCTCCCCGACCAGGGTGGTGTTCTGTCTTCCTGAATGGGTATTTTTCATTCAAGGAGTCTTCACCATGAGCACCGCTACCAACAATTTCCACAACACCGCCCTTCGTGGACCTGCCTACCTGAACGACGTTCGGATGGTCACTCCCAAGGGATCTCGCCGTGGCGAACCATATTTGGCCGCCCGCGTGAAGTTTTTGCAGGGTGCCAAGAACCCTGCGCAAGGCGACCCTGATGAGGGTTTCCTCGTCAACTGCAACATCCAAGGCCCTGCGGCTGAGCTTCTGAACCAGTACGCTGGTTCTGAATCGCAGATCTGGGCTGTTGTCCGCGTCAGCAATTTGTCGTCCTCGATCTACACTCGGTCGAAGGACAGCAAGTACGGCAAGGCTGGTGACCCGGCCATTGCCAACTACGGACGCCTTTATGCCGTCGAACAGATGTATGTCGACGGAAACAAGGTCTACTCTCGCACTGACGAGGCAGCGGAAGCTGACTCCCAGGCGAAAAAGGACGCCCCTCGCCGCGCAGCGGTGATGGGTGACCAGCACGATGGTTCGTCGTTCGATGACGATGACATCGGATTCTGAGTTCCACGCCGCAACCGAAAGGCACCCTCACCAGGGTGCCTTTCGGCTTTTATGGGCAGGAGAAATCCATGAACATCTACGAGATTTGGGGGAACAAAAACCCCGACACCGGCGCCTTCATGCAGAAGACCCGCCGCGTCCTCAAAAACGATGAGCAAGCCGAAGAAGAAGCACATCGTCTCTTCGGGCAACACGGTCAAGAGCATGAGGTCCACTTCCTGTATCCGGTCACTGCCGATGTTGAGGCACTTGATCGCGAATGGGATCCGCATGAGCTGCCGTTCTGAATGCAATGAAGGTACGGCAGGTTTCCTGCCGTACCAATGATGTGTGCATGGACCTGGGCATCCGGGTGCCCAGGTCCATGCACATCCCATCTACGTGCTGAACTGCCCCGCGACGGCCTCCCTACCTTCACATCATCATGCGGCCGTTTTGCCAGTCGCACCTGGTGATGTCATTCCTGATCAGGCTCGACCGCACGAGCACAAGGCTTCACCTGTGCGGTAATCAAAAATAAATCACGGTCCGCCCCCTGCTCCGTGTGCAGCGTTGGTTTGGCAAGGCCATCGCGGGGCCTACTTGCCGTGTCCCGGTGAGACTTGCCGGGACGCGGTTTCCCCAGGCGCACTTGCAAAAGTGTGCCTGGGGAAACCGAACATCCCCTTTGCTTGGAATCCATCGGCATCTGCCGATTCGGCCTCACCGATCTGAAAAGGCCAGCCGGCTTGTACCGGCGATCGACTCTCCCACCCAAGCAAAGGAGCACCACCATGTGGTTCCAGGGCACTCTGGCCGTCAAGGCCGTCAATGGCCGCAACGGCCCGTTCAATGTCGCCAAACTCCATCTGGAGATTGGCGAGTTTGCAATCAAACACCCCCTGATCCAGCAACTGGATGAAGGGCGCTACCCCGTCACTGCTGACGTGGAAAACATCTTCATCGCCACCCGGCCAGCCAATGGAGCTTCCATTTCGGAACTGGCGGTGTGGGCACGTGATCTTCAGATCCAGTCCGATGAAGCGCAGGAAAACTCGGATGACAACGATCCCCTGATGGCGCCGGGGCTGGTTGAGGAACCCGAGGATGAGATTCCTGATCCTCCGACACCTGTTGCCAGCAAGGACGAACCGCAATCTGCTGACGGGAGCGATCTGCACCCAACATCGGATGAGGACGCAGAACCTGATCCGGATTCGGAGGTGGCCAAGCTGTTTGGCGATCTTGCTCAGGCCGTGCTGGCACGCCAGCCCGTCAAGCTGGATCCCGCATCGGGCTTGATGCGCAAACAGGTCGCCTACCTGAAAGCCAATGGCTTCCGGTTCAAGTCGACCGACAAGATCTGGTTGCCCATCATCGAGTAAAGGGAAAAGCAGGCCGGCAATCATGCCGGCCTGCTCGCTTCTGACTTGCCCGGTGGATTTCCCTGGATGTGTGGCGTTGTCCGCGCACCCAGGGAAATCCACCACCGCAAGAGAGGCCCCGATGAAAACCGAACCCATCATGATGTTCCCTGGTGTCTATCCGATCAGCCGCTGCGAGCGAAAGGTACAGGTCGGCGCCAAAGCCATCCTGGCTCGCGCCGGTCTGCTTGATGCGGTTTGGCCCACGCGAGATCGCATCGAGCACATCTTCTACAACACGTTGACCCAGCGCATTTGGGTTCGACAAACCAACCGGCATTACCCGGTCATGGATCTCAAACAAGCCGTCGTGCATCTGAAGAAGAACGGCTCGGACGCAAGCGACTGTCGGCCTCTGGCCGGCTTGCTTGAAGCTCCACACTACAGGGCGGTCATGATCGACATCCGATCCCCGACAGTCTGGCGGCGTCGGGTACAACACAACCGCCCACCCCTGGCAGGGGACACCCGGGTGATGGTCCACGTCGAACCGACAAGGCCCATCGCCCCGCAGCTGGCCAGCTTTATGGCGCCGCTGGAGTAGCCCTGCCCTTCCAGCCCCCATCCGGGGGCTTTTTCATGTGCGCGAGCCGGCCCGGTGCCGGCGTCTGCGCGCACATGAAAAAGCCTCTGCAAGGCACACGCATTGCCCATCGGGCGATACGCCGGTCCCGTCCCCATCACCGGCAAGCGCATAAGCGCTGGGGACATTCTTGAAAGGAAAAAGCCATGGATCGCGCTTCTGCGAAACAGTACGTGCACGGTGTCGTGCACGCGTTCGTCCCGAGCAATGCTCGGAAGTACAATTTCGGTTACATCAACCCGATGGAGCCGGCCCAAAACACGCTGGGGTTCTTCATTGACCCCAGGCCGATGGAGGGCACGGTGGTGGCCTTCGATGACTTGCTTCTGGTCAAGACCGGGCGCATCCAATTCATCGGTGTCCCGGCCAGCATTCTGAGGGGAGATGAGTTGCCCCAGGTGGGTGACAAGGTCCAGATCGTGCCTTATGCCCGTCGCAAGTTTGATGGGCGCAGGTTTGATGAGCCGAATGTCGAAACCCGGACCATGCCGGACGGCACGCAGTACGAGGTCAAGACGCTGGTCATCGGTGGTGGTCATCTGGAGTTTCCGCTGGAAACCAAGCCCACCTGTCCTGAGCTTGCGGAGATGATCCGTCAGATGACGGTGTTGCCGGCGCCTGGCTCTGATTGTGGCTATCGCAGGATCGTCCACATGATCGCCGATGCCGGTGGCAAGGACTTCCGGTTGGTGGATCCGGTGCCTGAGAAGATCATCGAAACCCCTCCTGAACTGAGCTTCCACGTGTCAACGGCCATGTTCCAGGGCCGCGTGGCGGTGCGTTACAACCGAGGCTCCGATACCTACGAAGTGCACGCCGATAGCGACCATGCCGGTCGTGATCCGATTCGGATTGAAGATGTGCACTTCATCGAGCTGGGTGAGGTCTTCGAGCGCATCTTCGATGATGGCTCCTGGGCCTATGTCACCGTCAACATCACCAAGAGGGCGCGTCGGCCGCGTGCCAAGGCCCACTGATGGGTAGTCAGCTGTACCACATTGACGTGGTGAACACCGACATGGATCGCCGCGTTCGGCAGACCGCCTATCCCATGACCCGGCGCGAGTGCGAGGTCATGGCCAGCAAGATGACGCCATACACCTGGCGGAAGATCGAGCTGGTTCCGGTGCCTGATCCCATCCACTGAGCGCGCTTTACGTGCTCACTCACCAAGCCCCCATTCGGGGGCTTTTTCATGTGCGCGAGCCGGTCCGGTGCCGGCGCCGTCGCGTGCATGGAAAAGCCTCTGTAGGCACACGCATTGCCCATCGGGCGATCGCCGGTCCCGCCCCCATCACCGGCAAGCGCACAAGCGCTGGGGGCATTATTGAGAGGAAATAGCCATGATCTTGGATGTTGATGTCATCTGCGGTGGTGCTGAAAGCGGTGATTCATGTGTCACCCAAAGGCGGCGCGCTCAGAGCTTCGGGCCGCAACCGGTTGAGCACTACCTGATCCGGAAATCCGCCTCCAACTCGGTATCGGTGCGCCCGCCTGTCGGGAAGCGATTCAGTGAAGAGCAATGGGCTGCGATCCGTGAGTGGATTGTAGCCACAGGTCGTTGGACTGCGATTCGGCATCCAGGTGAGCAAAGCCTGCTTGCCATTGCCTACCACCATGGAGCGCTGTGGTCAGAGTTTCCATCTTCTAGCTTCGTATCGAAGAAGAAGAAGGCGGAGGCCGCTGCCTTGGCTGAGAGCGATCGCGTGAAAAAAGCCATACAGGAGGAAACCGCCAGCCTGCTTCAAACACAGGCCGGGAAATGGGTTCGAGGCTACATTGGCGAAGATCTGCTCGGTGACTACAACGCGGCGCGATTGGCAGATGCCATTTCGGCAACTGATCCCAGCAAACGCCAGCTTCGATCGTTCCTGTTGAACTGGCAGGTGGGCGAGAAGTTGAAGGCCGATGGCCTGCCCGAAGATGTTGTTGACACAAAGGGGCTGGTTTCCTGGTTGCGTCAACGGATGCTCAACGAACTGGCTGTTTGACAAGCCCAGTTTTTCAGATTGCTCCACCAAGCCCCCATCCGGGGGCTTTTTCATGTGCGCTTGCCGGCCAGGTGCCGGCGTCAGCGCGTGCATGAAAAAGCCTCTGCAAGGCACACGCATTGCCCATCGGGCGATCGCCGGTCCCGTCCCCATCACCGGCAAGCGCACAAGCGCTGGGGACGTTTTCCCAAACCAGAGGTGCTTCCAATGTCCTTCTATTCCCTTCCAGACGCCCGTGGCGTCTTCTGCGACGCTGCGGTCATGACGACCGATGGCGTTCTCGTGTTTGCCTCGCTGTGGGGCCGCGATACGGTCATCCAGGGTTTGCTGGGCAACCTGCAACTGCCCTTGGTTGATGGTGGCCTGAATCGTATCCGGCTGGCCCGGACCGACTCTGACCAGCCGCTGGCGCCCGAGTGGATTCAGGGCGGCGCTCGCTTGCCCAATGTGGATCTGTACGACAAGACCACAGGCCGATATCCCAAGCAACCTGGGGATTCGGTCGTAGGTTCACTGGTCCACCTGTTCCTCTTCCACAAAGACGTGCAGGACCAAGGCTGTGGGTACGTACTGACCAAGGACTCCACGACTGATGGCCAGTCGCTGCTGTGGCAGCGCTTCAAGCAAATGCAAACCCTGCCGCTGCTCGATGACTGGCAGCAGATCGTCATGGATGAGCTGCATCAGGCTGGAACCATCCAGCCACTGACGTGCGTGGGAAATGTGCGCGGTTGGCACATCAACTTCGCCGATCAGGATGCATTCGACGCTCACATCACTTCGCTGCTCAGGGCCAACACCCTGCCCCTTCCTTCTCGCAACTCCCTGTAGGAGACGTTCCATGAGCATTTCCACCCTGCCGCTTCGCGGCACCACCCGCCAGGTTCCCGACTTCATCCAAGCCGGGGACAAGGACGTGGCTCTGGCTGATTTCATCAGCCACTTTCGCTCCGGTCTGCTCCACCAGATCGGTCAATCCACACCGGTCCAGTACCAGGGTCCGAATCGTTCGCGGGATCAGGTCATGGATGGCCTCAAGCGCACGCCCTTCCCCAAGCAGCGTGAGCGCGTGCAGGCCATGGCCACGCACTTGCTCGACTTCAACTCGCCGTTCGCGGTGCTGAACGCTGAAATGGGCACCGGCAAGACCATGATGTCGATCTGCCTGGCTGCCGTTCTGGAAGCCGAAGGCATCCGCCGGCATCTGGTGCTCTCTCCGCCACACCTGGTTTACAAGTGGCGGCGCGAGATCCTGGACACCATTCCCGGTGCCAGGGTCTGGGTGCTCAACGGCCCTGATTGCATCGCCAAGCTCCTGGCCTTCCGCGAAGCTCTCAAGAGCAAGCGGCGCGTCGTGGGTGAGGTGGATCCCCCCGAGTTCTTCATCATGGGGCGGGTCCGGATGCGCATGGGCTTTCACTGGCGAGTTGCCGCCACATCCCGCAAGGAACTTGTCCGTCAGGAATCCACGGATGGCACCGGCAAGGTACACGTCCACCAGTTCACCAAGGTGGTCGCTGCCTGCCCTGACTGTGGAAGCATCGTCCGGGATGAGGAAAAGCACAGCGTCGGCTATGACAGCTTCATGTCACTGCAACGCAAGGCAACCTGCACATCCTGCAAGGCCAGGCTCTGGACGCTCATGCGGCCAGGTGGCAAGCAGGCCAATCCGGATGACTCGGTACGCAAGGCACTCCTGGAACTGCCCACCATCGGTCCCAAGCGCGCTGACGCGCTCTTGAGGATGTTCGGTGCCAAGTTCCTTGGCAGCATGCTGGAGGACAACATCTACGAGTTCACCAACCTGCTCGATGAGGATGGCGATTTCGTGTTTACCCAGCGGCAATCCGAACGCATGGAACGCGCCCTGAGCAAGATGGAGTTTTCGCTCAACGGCGGGGCGCCGTATCAGCCGACCGAGTTCGTCAAACGCTACCTGCCCAAGGGATCGTTCGGCTCGCTCATCGTGGATGAAGGCCATGAGTACAAGGCAAGCAACAGTGCTCAGGCCCAGGCGTTCGGTGTGCTGGCCAGCCAGATCAAGAAGGTCATCCTTCTGACTGGCACCCTCATGGGTGGCTATGCCGATGACCTGTTCTATCTGCTGATGCGGGGCATGCCCAGCACGATGATCGCAGACGGGTTCCGCTTCAACGCCCAGGGCAGCATGGCTACTGCGGCCATGGCTTTCATGCAGCGGTACGGGGTGCTGAAGACGGTCTACCGGGACAAGCAAGGCGAAGGCGATGACTTCAAGACCGCAAAGGGATCCAAGAAAACGGTCAATGTCTCGCGGGCACCGGGGTTCAGTCCGGCTGCCATCGCACGCTACCTGCTCCCGCACACCGCCTTCCTGAAGCTCAAAGAGATCGGCGGCAATGTGCTGCCGGCCTATCAGGAAGACCTGGTGGAGGTGGAAATGGACTTTGCCATGCGTGCCAAGTACACCGAGATGCAGAACAAACTTGTGGATGCTCTCAGGGAGGCCCTTCGTCGCGGTGACCGCAGCTTGCTGGGTGTGGTCGCCAACGCGCTGCTGCGTTGGCCGGAGACGTGTTTCGAGTCGGAAATCATCAAGCATCCGCAAAGCAGGGACACCCTCATGGTCCTGCCTTCGATGTTTGGTGAGGATGAGGTCACGCCCAAGGAAGAGGCACTGATCGAGCTGGTCAGGACCGAACGGGCCAAGGGACGCAAGACCCTGATCTACACGGCCTACTCCGACAGTCGCGACACCACCACACGGTTGCGGAGGATCCTCAAGGATGCAGGGTTCAATGCGGCCGTACTGAAGGCCAACGTCCCCACGCATAAGCGCGAGGACTGGATTGCCGAAAAGGTGGACTCGGGTATCGACTGCCTGATCTGCAACCCCGAGCTGGTCAAGACGGGGCTGGATCTGCTGGAGTTCCCCACCATCGCCTTCATGTCGACGGGCTTTTCTACCTTCACCGTGCTTCAAGCCGCACGTCGATCCTGGCGTATCGGCCAGAAGGAGGATGTCCGCGTCGTGTTCTTCGGCTACACCGACAGTGCACAAACCCGGTGCCTGAAGCTGATGAGCAAGAAGATCCAGGTGTCCCAAAGCACTGCCGGCGAAATGCCGGAAACAGGGCTGTCGGATCTGGATGAAGACGATGGCGATTCCATCGAAATGGCGCTGGCCAAGGAACTGGTCGGCACGTGACCGCAAGCCCCCTCACCGAAAGGTGCGGGGGCTTTTTTTTGCCCGCGCTACTTCAGTCCCAGCAAATCCATCGCGTCAGGCTTCTTGGCGGCAGGCTCTGGCGCCTTCCCGCCCTTCCCCTTGCCCTTCTTCGGGCGCGGCTCTGGTTGTGGTGCAGGCTTGCGCGGCGGCTGACTGGTCCCCTTGCGTGCCGCCCGGGCCTGCGCCAGCTCTTCAGGCGTGGAGCGCTTCAACAGCGGGTTGGCCACCCAGCGCATGCCCGCTGGCAAGATCAAGGCGCCCGCCTCCGGAGACAGCATCACCAGGTTCAGGCCACTGGTCTTGGGCGCATCCGGCTCACCGGTGTCGATGCGATACGTGAAGACGTTTTGCCCCGGAGCAAGACCGTTGTGAACCGCCCACCGCGATCCGCGCAGGATGTTCTGGAGCATCAAGTCATCGGCATACGACCCCTGAGCATCTTCACCATCGGGAAGCACATACTCGCCCTCACCAAAGGCATACGGCCGGGCCTTCAAGAACTCACGGACCGCCTTGGGCGTCACCAGCCCCAGACACTGAGGAAGCTCAGCAGCTCCATGGATCAAGGCCGTGCGCGTGTTCATCTCGATCACCTCGCCGGCCGGAATCTCACCAGAAGCATCAGGCACACGACTCAGGCACTCACGCAACCACTCAAAGAACGCACGCATGATCGGTGGATCCACGTCCTGGTCCGCACTGCGCAGATAGTCACCGTGCTGGTTCAACGGCGCCCACTTGGTATCACCACCTGGTTCAGCAACAGCTTCAACAGACCCAGAAGCATCGGTTGCCCCAACAGGCTCTTGTTGTTCCACAACAGCAGCAGCTTCCATTGCCCCAGATGCAGGCTCTTCATCGGCCAGCGCGGCCGGCGCCGCTTGGCCAGAAGCCGTGGGCACAGGATCATCTGCCACAGATGATGCGGGTCCGGCCGCAACTGGTGCCGGTGCCTGCACAGCATCTTCATCGTCGGATGGTTCCGGATCCGCTGCCTGCCGCAAGAACGCCAGCGCAGCCGCCTCAGCATCGCTGATGCCCTCATGGTCAGGCGCCACCGCCGGCACCCGAGGATCTGCACTGGCTGCCCCAACGGGTGCTTGCGCGGGCGACGGCGGTGGCTGCACTGGCGCAGCTACCGGAGCGGCAGCCGGCACCGCAGGTTCAATGCTCGATGCCCCAACAGGTACTGCGGTTGAAGGTGCCGGCGTCGCGGTGCCCGTCACGTTGACACTTGCAGCTGACACCGGCTTGCGCGTGGTCTGCGCCAACACGTGTTCCTGCGGCAACGAGGGCGACACCACTTCGACCGTGCCATCGAACTGGCCAGGACGGTTCTTCAACGGAAACACCTGGTCAATCGGGAAGACCAACACCGTGAACTTCTCAACAACCGTGTGACCATCCGCCGTCTGTACCTTGATCGAAAACACCCCACGGCGACGGCCAGCACCATCGTCGTAAGACAAGGCAACGCCGGCATCGGTCAGCTTGGTCACCGTCCCCGGTGCAGACTCCGGAAGGCCCTGCACGCCGGCATCCACCAACGCGGTGTGAAGGTCGTTCATCACCGTGGATCGCACAAAGATGTAAGCCCCCACCACCCACGCATCCGAACCGCCCGTCTGGGTTGCACCCTTGGCCGCTCGACCGTTCACCACCCAATCACGCGCCAGCTCGCGCAAGGCCATCGCAGCGCGCTTGTAGACCGGCATCTTCACGCCAGACTCGGATACCGTTGCCCCAGGCAGTGCGCCACCTACGTTGCGGGCCGCAGACTGACCATCAGCCTCACGGCAGATCTCGCCAATCACACCGCAGTTGAACTGATCGCCATAAAGCCAGGCGCTGAGCTGACTCAACGCCTCCGGGCACTGGTTGAGCCAGGCACAGCCAGCCGAAGGCAACAGCCGGCCCAGCATGAGTTGAGCCACACGGTTGTGGAACTCGTAGTCAGCACCCTCCACCCATGAAAACGCATACTCGGTTGCCCCAAGGGAATGAAGGCTCTCACCCCAAACGGACACCTTGTCGTGCCAACGGCCACCCACCTTGGCACGCAGCTGGAACCGCGCAAGCGGACGCCCCGCGTCATGGCCCAACGCGCCCACAAACACGGCATAGGTCCAGATCAACGCCTCACGGCTGACACGCTCCGGCTCTGCGCCAAGCGGCAGGCGCAGGGAAGTGCGTTTCGCCATCGCGTTCTCGATCACTTCCAGCGTGTGTTCCAGCTGCCCCAAGGGGCCAGCATGGTGATGGGTCTGAGACGCCGGCAGGAACTGCACCCGCTCAGCAAAGGCAGCGATCGGATGAACATAGAACTGCTCGAACTGGTCCCGCGTCACCTTGGATGACTTGAACAAGCGATCCTCGATCTGCGGCCACCGGGGAAGAAGCTCCAGCAGCTCGCGCCCACTCAACACCGGGTGCGTTGGCGATCGGGCAATCTCCTCCAAGGAAACACGCGGGCGCTTGGGCGCAGACGCCGGCACCGGGGTGGCCGGTGGTGCCGAAGCGGGACCAGGACGGAACGTCTTGAGCAGCTTGTCGAACATCGGGATGTGACCTCGTTTTCGTGTGGCGCAACGGGCTTCCTTTGCCCCTCCTTTGCTCCACCCTATTGGCTGTACCTCTTGGCGCAGCCGGCTTTTATACCTGTTAAGGCCCGCCAGGGCCTGTTACCTGTTAGGGCTTTTCAGACGTGGCCCCCGCGCTATCCAGCGGGGGCCACTCCTTTTCGATAAGCCCTCTTCCCCTTTCCCTCTTCTTGCCCTCTCCCCTCTTACGGAGCCGCTCACGGCTCCGCGCTCCTGGGCTTTGCTTGCGTCCTTTCTTGCCAATCCTTTGCCGGGGACTCGTCCGGAGTGTACCTTCTGGTGTTGGAAATGTGCGGAATCCGCGCGAACAGGGTTCCAAACGGAAAACAATTCGGTATAGTAGCGCCACAGGAATGGCGGCAACGCCGAACGAAATCACCAACTGCAAGGGGTTCCACGACGATGCAACGCTTGATGTCATTGGCTTTGGCCACCGTGATCGGAGTCGCCGGGTACGCAGTGCCCGAGGTGGCCGAAGCAAGCCGCTACGCAAGGGTGGCGCCCAACAAGCTCACAACCGCCCAACGTGCACCGCTGCGCGCCATGGTCGATATCTCGTTCCCGCGTGGAACCGTCACCACGGTTGGACAGGCCGTGAACGTCGCGCTGGCTGGTAGCGGCTATCAGCTGGCACAGCCTGACTACCAGGCGCACACCCTGTTTCAGTTGCCGCTGCCCGAGGTCCATCGTCAGTTCACGCAAATCGAACTGGCTGCCCTGCTGGTGGCCCTCGGGCAGCCGGGCTACGAGCTCTTGGTGGATGACGTGAACCGCCTCGTCAGCTACCGCCGCTACACCGGCTCTCCCACGGAGTGACCTGCCGTGAACCTGGGGGGGATTCCACAGCAACCGTTTGCAGCCGCTTCGTCGGTTGCTGGCGGGCCGATTGAATCGGTAATCAGCGTTGCGGCAAAGGGAATGCCGTGGCTGGCGGTCGCTGTGGTGGTCATCGTGGCCAGCACCCAGGTTGGCAGGTTGGTTGCACGCTGGTGGAGGTGCAGGCGATGAGCCGGTTCACAGTGGATCAGCAGCGAAACCCGCTGTTGCTGGTTCTTGCCATCCTTGTTCTCGCGCTTTTTGCATACAGCGTGTTGACGCATGGCGGCAGATCGAACACCCCCTCGTTGACCGACGCAATTGCTGCCCCCAAAGGTGGCAATGGTCTTTTTTTCGGTGCCATGGAGGGTGCCGACCTTTTTGAGGGTGAGGCAAAGGCCACCGCCCAGACTGCCGGCGTAAGCGATACCCAGATCCATTCCTCTTCATCATCCGCAAGCAGCCTGGCTGCTCTCCAGTTGGAGCTGGAGGCCCTTCGCAATGAAGTGCGCCAGATTCAGGCCGAGCTTGCTGATGCCCGTCTACGGCTGCGCGAGATTGAGGCCCCCTTCGCTCCTTCACCCCCTCGGAGCGACCTCGATCAGCAGCCCACGGCTGGCACTGGAACTCCCCAACCAGTGCCAGCCGGCCTTATCAAACAGCCCACCCCTCACTTCGCCCTTAACGGGGTTCGCAAAGTGCAGGGAAATGCGCAGGCCCAGATCACCATCAAAGATGCCCCAGACGCTGGTTCAGCACTGATCACAGCGGGTGAATACGTGCTGCTGCCCAACGGCGATCACAGCCCGTGGATGCTGCTGGATGTCGATGTCGTAACCCGCAGTGCGACGTTTCTCCGGGTCGGTCGAACCATAACTGTTTATGTGGAGGAATAGCGGAAAGCTATTAGTTTTTTGGTGGGCCATCTAACCAAACACCCAACAACAGCGCACAAGGCGCATAAGGAAAGCACCATGAATATCAATATCTTCGGCAAGGCAATGATCTTCGTTTTCGGATTCGCTCTCATCAATGGAGCAACGGCCGCAGATCCGGGTCTGACGGATCAGGTGGCCAGTGCAGGCAACGCACAAGTCGTCACTCCCCAGGTGCATGTGAACAAGGGCGAAAGTGTTGTTACAGCCAGTGAGATTCTGCCGGGAATGGGCGCCTCCACATCTGTTGCTGCAAGTGCAAGCGCCGGTGCGAAATCGGGTTCTTCGGCCAGTTTGTTCTGGGTCACCCTGGGTCAATACATCCCGGCAATCAAGATTCTGATTGCGGTGGTCCCCGGCCAGGAGTAATCCATGTTTCCCTTGTTCCCGCGTCTGGCTCTTGGCGTCGTCGCACTGGTTGCGCTGTCAGGGTGTGGCCTGTTTCAACCGCGTACCGTGATAGTAGAGCGCCAGGTTGAAATGTGCTCGCCCGTCGCTTCGCCATACACCTCCTACGGCTCTGAAATCCACTTCCAAAGCCTTGCCCCAGCGGTGCCGGCAACTGCCGACTATCCACCACTGGAGCAGGACGGGCAGGACCAGAACAAGGATGAGCTGGAATGAGGCAGGTGCTCTCCATCGTTCTGACGGTGGCTGCTTTTGCAGCCACCGCTGCCGGCGCGCAGCAGGTTGAACCTGATGCGCTGCGCAGGAGCCAGGCGCAGCAGTCCCAGCAGGTCGGCACCGTCATCCATTCCTCGCAGATCGACCGATCGCAGTGGGCCTCGCTCACCGAGGCCGATTGGGAGCGTTACGACGACATCATGAAGGGGCCGCGCCGGTTCTGGTCGCCTGGTGTGGACCCGCTCACCGTGTTGGGCGCCGAAGCGCGGTCAGATGCAGAGCGCATGCGTTACGCGGAAATGCTTGTGGAGCAAGAGCGTGATCGCGCCGAGAAGGAACTCGCCTTTACCCGCGCCTATGGTGATGCGTGGATTCGTATGTACGGCGATGAAAAGCTGCTGGATCCAGTGCGCCTGGGCATCGAGCAGGTCATCCCGTTCGACATGACTGATCGCATCGCGATCTTCATGGACACCACATGCGTTGCCTGCACCAACATCATCCAGCAAGTCCTGCCACACCTTCAGCGGGCGCCATGGCCCGGACTGGATATCTACTTTGCCGACAAGGAAGAAGAGCGCATCCAGAACTGGACCGCTGCTGCCGGTATCCCCTACGACATGGTGGAGTCCGGCCGCGTCACCATCAACTTCGAGGAAGGGATCCTCGCGCAGCTCCAGGGCACCGACATGCCCAGCTATCCGGTTGCCTATCGCCGTCGAGGGGACAGCTTCTCGCCGGTTGAAATGAGCTACCTGCTGAGGGCTGATCTTTACACCACGCACGACGCGGCGCCCGCTACGGGTACTGCTGGTGGTGGTTTTCTCGATCGCATCAGGAGCTTGATCCCATGATCAGGCTCACCCTTCATGCAGCTTGTTCGGTGCTGTTCGCACTGACTGTTGCAGGCACGTCCATGGCAAAGGAGGCGATTCCGCCTGCCTACGTCAGCATCGCTGACGAACACGGCGTGCCGGCGAACCTGCTGTATGCCATTGCCAAAACCGAATCCAATGCCGGGTTCTCCGGCAAGCCGTGGCCATGGACGCTGAACGTCCGTGGGGCGCCGCTGTACTTCCAGACCCGCAAGCACGCGGTCGACTATCTGGAGCAGGAAATCGCGGCCGGTGAAGATCGCATCGCCATTGGCTTGATGCAGATCTACTGGCGCTACCACGGCGATGCCATCGGCTCGGCCGATCTGGCCATCGACCCCGTTTTCAACGTGGCCTATGGCGCCTCGTTCCTTCGCTCGCTCTTTGAGCGCCACGGCGATTGGGCCGTGGCCACTGCCTGCTATCACCACTGCGACAGGAAGAAGCCGCGCCTGGGCGACGACTACGCCCAGCTGGTTGCCAATCGTCTCGGGAGGATCCAGCCGTGATCGCCCGCATCCTCATTTCCGCTTTGATCGGCGGCAGCACGCTCGTCGTGGTCATGGACGCCTCTACGGCTACTACGCTGCCGCCGATCACCCATCTGCAAGTGATCCACGATACCGGTGAGGGAATCCCGGTACACGCCTTTGTGGGGCCGGCGCTCAAGCGCCTGGAGGAATCCAACGCACAGGCTCGCCGGACTGAGCCTGTGACCCAGCCGCCGCCGTTGGAGCAAATGCTGAAGCTGCCGCTCGTATCCCGGATGACGCCGGGACAGCAGCCGCATACCGCGCTGCCTGAGCAAACCGCAAAAGCCATGACCCAAGGCATGTTCGTGGTCGGGGCCGACGAAGCCTCACAAGCATGGTTGGTCCAGAACGAAGAGTGGCTGTTCCAGCGCAACTCCGTGGGCTACCTGGTCCAGGCCGAAACGCTCCTGGACGTAGACCGCATGCTCGAAGCCGCAGGCCGGCTCCCGCTCACGGTCCTGAATCTGGATGCGTTGGTGGATGAACTCAGATTGGTCCACTACCCCGCTGCCCTCACGGCGCAGGGAATCAGTTTCAACACCAGTGACCTGGAGCCGCGCAAATGAATGCCGATCACGACGCCATCCGTCGCATGCACCTGCTCGGAGAAGCCATCGGCCCGCACGCCGGCATCGCCCACGGCTGGGCTGAATACGTGTGGTCCATCCTCAATGCCGTTGGGTCTGCCATGGTCCATCTGGAAGACCCCATCGAGCACGACCGGTTGTGCCAGTACGTGGACAACCCGGATCCGCTGATCAAGCGGTATGCGAACAAGCTCATTCATTCGGCACTCGATGACGGTCTGATCCAGCTGCCCGAAGACTGGCCGCTCACCATGCGAAAGCTGCTGTGCAACCCGATGCCGGGCCGCAAGTTCGATCCCTGGATGTGGAAGCGCGATACCGAAGCCTGCTGGCTGGTGCTGCTGGTAACCGGCGAGCTGCGCGACGTGTTCCCGAACGCCACCCGCAACCTGGTAGCTCGCACCAGCGGTGCGTCGCTGTTCGGTCACTACATGCTCGGGCGCGGCTGGTCCAGCCTGCCGGCGAACAGGTCGCCTGAATTCGTGGCAGAAAGCGCACTGGAGTGGATCACCTGCATCAATGCCCAGATGCGCGGAGCGCAAGCGGCATGAGTACCGGTCCGCTGGAAGCCCTGTTGCGCCCCCCGGTCGAGATGTATTCCTCGATCGTGGCGGCATCGGCTGCCAGCTTCATGCTGATCGCCCCCGAGCGCCTGATGATGGTGCCCACCGTGGCCTACGGTGGCGCAGCCGTCATCGGCGGACTGGCGCTGTCGCGCCTGCGTGATGCGCACCGGATCCGCAAGTATCAGCGCGGCCTGCGAAAGCTCCCCTACTGGTCACTGGCGCCTGACCAGATCCCGGTGTCTGATCGCTATCTGTTCCTGGGCAATGGCTTCCGCTGGACCGGCACCCATACGCAGCGCCTGTACGACGCGATGCTGCCGGACAACCTCAAATACTCGGAGCCTTCCAGGCTCTACCAGCGCGCTCGCGATTTTGAGGTGAAGCATGAGCGCAACCCCATGGCCAAGGGGCTCATCAAAGCCTTGCAGGCTCAGCGCTGGGCCATGCTGCCGAACCCGGTGGCGCCCCTGCCCGATATCGGCGGCACGCCAGCTATCCACGGCGTGGGCCTGCTGGAGGGCGAGGCGCCGGTTCACCAGGCCCTGGGCGAGCGAGTTGCGCACACCATCGTGATCGGCACCACTCGCGTGGGCAAAACCCGCATGGCCGAGGTGCTGATCAATCAGGACATCCGGCGCGGCGATTGCGTGATCGTGATCGACCCCAAGGGTGACGCCGAGCTGCTCAGAAGCTGCTACGTCGCTGCCGTGCTGGCTGGACGTGCCAAGGACTTCCACATGATGCACCTGGGGTTCCCTGAGCACTCGGTGCGATACAACCCCATTGGCGACTATGCCCGCATCACCGAAGTCGCCACCCGCGTGGCGCGCCAACTCCCTGGTGAAGGCCAGTCAGCCACGTTTCGCGAGTTCGTATGGGGTTACGTCAACGGCATCGCCAAGGCCATGGACTACCTGGGCATGCGGGCGACCTACAAGTCGCTGGAAACCTACGCGATCAACATCGACCCGCTGGTGGCTCAGTACGCCGAAGCCGTCATTGTCGATGCGCAGGAAAAGAAACTCATCAATCTGCCTTCCGAATGGCGAGAGCAGCTGAAAGAGTTTGCCCATGCGCGTACCGACGATGGTAAAGCGTTCCTGATGAAGGTGTCGCGGGCGCAGCAGGAGCGCAACCGCTACACCGTGGCGCTGGCGAAGATGGCGATGGGCGAGTCGGACATCTACATCTTCCGGGGCTTGAAGAACCTGATTTCCGGGACGGCAGGCGAAGCCCTGTTCGGGCTGTTTGAATATGACCCGTCTTACTACAGCAAGCTCACCGCCTCGCTGTTGCCCTTCCTCGCAAAACTCACCACCGGCAAAGTGGCCGAAATCCTGGCGCCGGACTATTCCGATGCCAGCGACACCCGTCCGGTGCTGGATTGGCTGAGTTTCATCCGTCAGAACGGCATCATCTACATCGGCCTGGATGCCCTGTCAGATCCGGACGTGGCAGCCGTGGTCGGCTCCACCATGTTCAGCGATCTGGTGTCCACCCTGGGCCGGGTCTACAAGCACGGCTACCACGAAGGGCTGCCGGATAACGGCAAGCCTATCCAGCGTTTCATCCGCCTGCATGCCGATGAGTTCTCGGATCTGATCCGTGAAGACTTCATTCCACTGCTTAACAAGGGCGGTGGCGCCGGCTCCGTGGACAAGGGTGGCTTCTCTGCCACCGTCTACACGCAAACGCTGTCGGACATCGTGGCAAGGCTGGGGGATGTGAACAAGGCGGGCCAGACCCTGGGCAACCTCAACACGGTGGTCATGCTGCGCGTCAAGGAGCCGAAGACGGCGGAGTACCTGACCGAACAGCTGCCGAAAGTCACTGTCAAAACCACGATGCTGGTGTCCGGGTCGCAAGACAATCCGGACGGCGATTCGGACGTGACGTTCCGTTCCGGTCAGGAGCTGCGCATCACCAGCACCGAAGTGCCGATGGTGTCGGTGGATTCGCTGATCAATCTGCCCAAGGGGCAGGCGTTCGTCCTGAAGGATGGTGGCTCGCTCCACAAGATCCGGCTGCCGCTGGCCACCAACGCAAAGGTCGATATCCCGTCCTCGATCGAAGGCATGGCAAAAGCCATGGCCGACAACTACCGCTCCGAAGGCGCAGACGAATGGGCCAGGCACACCCCCGTCTGGGAAAAGGTGTTCCGCGATGCGACAGCCGCGCAGACCCTGCTGGACGCCAACACCGTCATGCCCTCGCAGTCCCCAGGGGATTGGTATGCGCCGGAGCACGGACAGGCAGGCGGGCAGGACGCTGCCGGTGGAGACGACCCAGATGGAGCGCCGCTGGCTGGTCTGGACATCTACGGCCAGAACGACGATCACGGTGGGGGCGCATGAGTACGCAGACCTCCAGCGCCCAGATCAGGCCATTGAGCAGCTACCCGTTCTATGTGCGGGCGCTGTTCGGCTCGATCAGCTTGTGGGCGTTTCTCATCATCGCCTGCGTGGGCAGCATCGGCCTGGAGTGGGCCGGACTGGCGCTGGACTTCTGGGATGCCGGCCACTCCCAGCAGCAGGTGGCCGATGAGCTGGACTTCCTCTCGCGCTACGCCGATGACCGGTTCATGCGCATTGCGGGCGTCCTGACCGACTGGATCTATCACATCTGCTGGTACTGGTCGCCGGTGGGCTGGACCGTGATGCTGTTTGACATGCTGGTCGATGCGCCCCTCTGGGTGCAGATGAGCGATTCAGCACGCGAGTCGGTGCAGGTGGTGACCCTGCGCATCGTCATTTCCATCTTCACCCTGCCCGCTTTCGCCCTGGTCGCATGTGTGTCCCTGATCGAGGGCCTGGTCAGGCGTGAAATCCGCAAACACTCCGGTGGCGCGGAGTCGTCGCTGATCTTCCATTTTGCAAAGCGAAACGTGAAGCCATGGCTCATCACGCCGTGGGTCTTCTATCTGGCAAACCCGTTCACTGTGCACCCGAACTGGATTTTCATTCCGTGCCTGATCCTGTTCGGTATTTCCATTGCCATCACGGCGTCCACGTTCAAGAAGGTACTTTAATCATGAAGCTGATCCCCCAATGCAACAACCTTGGCTATTTCTCCCGCCGCATGGCGCCGGCACTCCTGCTTGTGGCAGTGACATGGTTCGGGATGTTGGTGCTGGCATTTTCACCTTCAACCGCGAAGGCAGATACGGCACTTGAAAACGAATCACTGACCGCACTGCTTGAACAGCTGCGGATCGTGCACGCCCTGGTCGATCAGGCCGAGCAGAACTCGGACCAGAGCAAGCGCGTGAACTTCAACTACGCGGCGGTACGGGCCGACATCAAGACCATCGAGCTGGGTATCGAACAGTACGTGGCCGGCATGCGCGATGCCCCGAAGCGGATTGAACCGCTGGGTGGCGAATACCGCAGGTGATCGGAATGGATATTTCATCCATCGCTGATCTTGTGTCGCTGCTGCCGATGGCTGCTGCTGACCCAAGCACCGCGTATCAGGCTGGGACAGGAGGAAGCCACTCGGTAACCACCATCCGGCGCCTGATTGTTGCGACCACCATGGTGATCCTGGCGGTCTGGGCGGCATGGGCGGCTTGGGGTCGAGTTGAGGCGTATTGGGAGCAGCGGATTCACTTCAAGGCATTGCTGTTTGATGTGATTGGAGTGGGGATTGTTTTTACCGTGATGCTGGGTTTGTTGATAGCTGGTCTGTAGTGCTGTTTGGTTCAATTTAACGGAGTGTGAAATGACTATTTTCAATAACATGGAAGCAAAGAACATGCTGCGCATGGTAGGTGTACTTGCCCTTGTGGCAATTCTGTTTCTGATTGCGCCGGATGCCTTGGCACAGTCTCTTCCGCAGCCACCTGACGGCATGGGTGGACAAAGTGATGGTGACTGGATGGGTGCTATCGGCAAGTTGGTTGCCCGTGGCGCGGGCATTGTCCTGGTGATCGTATCCATCGGCGCGGCTATTGGTGCCCTTTGGTACATCGTTGCGACGATCAACAACATCCGTCTTGGCAAGGCCGATATGGCTGCCCTGGGCATGGCCGTTCTGATCGCCGCCGCTGGCCTGGGTATTTCGGCTCTGTTCGCCAACTACGGCATGACCATCTTGGATGACAACAAGAGCTTCCTTGAAGGCAGCTGATAGAGGGGCCCGGTAGCAACATCCCGGTCCATTGATGGAGAGTCCCATGAGCAGTTTTCAATACACACGTTCGGTCGAACATGAGCCTGTGGCCACCCGAGTCAACCATCAACCTGCCTCACTGCTGGGTATCACCAGCTCGGAGCTGGGGTTTTTGATGATGGTTGCAGCGATCGTGTTCGTGGTGATCGTGATTGGTGGTTTCTTCGTGGGACTCTCCTTCTTCTCGCCTTTGTTGGGCTTGCTTATTGGTGCGGGTCTGGTTGTTTTCGGTGCGGGCAGGCTCCGCGCTGTTAAGCGGAATCGACCGGATCGGTATTACATGCATCGCATGTGGTACTTCCTGGCAAAGCATGTGCCGGGCGTCGCTGGCGAGATCGTCATGCGCTCCGGGCCTTGGTCTACGGGCCGGGACTCCAAATAATCACACGGGTGACCATTCATGTCGTATGTAAGAGCAGTCGAACAAAACCGTTTCTTCATCAAGGTTCTGTTCGCAATCATCGCCCTCATGGCGGCAAGTGTCCTTGCCATGGCGTGGCTCGTAGGGCAATCCCGGTCAAACATCCGCGTGGATGTGCGACCCGGGCTGGCTGCGCCGGTAACCGCACGTGAAGGCGAAATGCCTTCCGAAAATGTCTACAACTTCGCGCTGGTCGTATTCCAGCAGCTCAATCGCTGGCGTGTGGATGGCGCGAAGGATTACCCCGAGCAGATCAAGCGTGTGTCCGCTTTTCTGACGGATCGGTATCGCGGCCAGTTGGAGATCGACAGCAAGCAGCGGCACGCACAGGGTGAGCTGGCCTATCGCACCCGTTCTCTGGCGCCGCCACCCGAACTGACGTTTCAGACAGATCGGGTGACCAAGGTCAATGACAACCTCTGGGTGGTCTATCTGGACCTTGAAATGCAGGAAACCATCCGGGGCAACGTGATCAAGGACACGATCATTCGCTACCCGATTCGCGTGGTTGCGTACTCGGTCGATACGCAGTTCAACCCCTACGGCCTGTTGCTGGACGGTTATCAGGATGAGCCAGTGCGGCTCGATGCTGAAGAACTGGCCAAGCTGAACATTGTGCGGAAATAAAGGAGACACCCATGTACCGCCTCTGCATCCCCTTTTTGTTGCTGCTGGCCCTGGGTGTCGGAGACGCCCATGCGCAGCAAGCTGATCGCATCGTCTGGCAGCAACGCCCGGAACAGGTCCAGTTGTCCGTGGGTCAGGAAACAGCCCTGATCTTCCCGGCGCCAGTCGAGATCAAGTATCCCCGAACCCTGGGTGGACGGCTGGAAGTCACCAGTCTTGGTCGCCGGGTTTTCATCAAGCCGCATGGCGATTTTGATGCAACCCGGATCCATGCCCAGACGCTGGGTGGCGGCTCGTACTATCTGTTCGATCTGTCCGCCACTGACGGCAGCGGTGCACCGGCCGAGATCCAGATTTTTGACGCCACTGCCGAGCCGTCCACGGAGCTTGCCTACAGCGACGGCCCGGTGCCGGCAGCCACCGAAGGCTGGGGCACCAAGATCGTCCCACTGATCCGGTTCATGGCATCGCAATTCTATGGCCCGGAACGGCTGACAGCTCAGCTGCCCGGTGCACGGCGGATCACCGTGGATCAGACCCCGATCGACCTGGTGCCGCTTCGCCATCAGGTGCTGGCTATTCCGCAGGCCGGTTGGCACTACCGGGGCCTGTATGGCTACGCGGTCAAGATCGCCAATCACAGCAACAGCGACTACATCGTGGATCCGCGTGACTTCCGTGGCGCCTGGGTCAGTGCAACCGCTCAGCACTCGCTGCTGACCGCAGGCGCAAGCCAGACGGCACAGACCCGGGCGACCCACGAAACCATCGTCTACCTGACCTCCACCCGGCCGCTGCGCAAGGTTGCGCAGCCGTCCGTGCATGCCCGTGTGGAGGCCCCATGAGCATTACAACGAAAACCCCCAAGCTGATCCCCATTGCAGCAGCGGTCATCGTACTGCTGGTGATCGTGTTCGGATTGGCCCAATGCGGCTCCGATGCACCGGCACCGCGCATCGCGGCCGACAAGCAAACGGGCCTGTCCCGTGCCGAAGGCGACACGCCGGCAGAAGTCCTGGCCCGTGTTTCGTTGCGTCAAAGCGAATACGAATCGGGTACTCGCGACATGCAGCGCCAGGTGGAATCGTTGCAGTCCCAGATTGCCGAGTTGCTCAAAAAGCAGCAGACCACACCAGGTACAGCAGACGGCGTGGTAACAGCTACGAACGTGCCCACTGGCTCGCGCCCGGTTGCACTTGATCAGGTGCAGGCAGCTGAGGTTGAACGCCTCAAGCGCGAGCTGGAAGAAAAGAACAAGGAAGTGGATCGCCTGCGGGGTAACCGGGGTGCGGCTGCCGGCGCCAGTTCCACGGCTGGCAGCGACATTCCGCCCGAATTTGGCTATGACAAGGATCAGCCACCGCCGCCCGCTCGTCGCACCCGCTCGATCTCCGACATCCCAGGCTTGATCGCCGGTAGCACCCGTACAGCCATCGGCAGCGCCACCAGCATCATCCCCGGTGCCACCGCTGGGGATTGGATTGTGGTTCGCCCCCTGGATGCACCTGATGGGCTGACAACCGCCGCCACGGCGGTCACCGGAGCTGCTGCGGGCATCGTGTCTGGTTCCCCGGCAGCGCGGGGACTTGGATCCTCTTCTTCCCGTTCTGGCAGTGGGTCGCGCAGAACGGAAGAGGAAGCCGTCAGCAAGGTCTACACCATTCCGGCCAACGCCACGTTGCTTGGGGCGACCTCAATGACGGCCATCATTGGCCGGATTCCAACATCCGGGCAGGTCAGTGATCCCTACCCCTTCAAGATCATCACCGGCCCTGAAAATCTCGCCACCAATGGCATCGAGATTCCAGGTCTGGAGGGCATGGTCTGGCAAGGCACGGCGGTAGGCGATTGGGGCCTGGGCTGCGTTCGCGGAACACTGGAGCAGGTCACCTTCACGTTTGAGGACGGGACGATCCGGACCGTCGACCAGCAAAGTGCACGGCGTGATTCGGGCAACCAGAGCCGCGCCAGCGGCGACAGCCTGGGTTGGATCAGCGATGACCGTGGCATCTGCGTCCAAGGTGAGCGGATCACCAACGCGGCTCCGATCCTGGCTGCACGTACCGGCGTGGCCATCTTCGATGCCGCAGCAACGGCACTTGCCCGCGCAGAAACCACGACCTCGCTCAGTGCCATCACAGGCGCCGGCTCGGAGTACCTGACCGGCGACGTTGCCCGCTACGCCGGCTTCTCGGGCCTGGGCGCCGGAGCCGACGATTTGAAGCGTTGGCTGGATCAGCGCCTGAACCAGATCTTCGATGCCGTCTATGCCCCTCCCGGGCAGCCGCTGACGGTGCACACCAACATCGAAATCGCCATCGACTACGACCCCATTGGAAGGAAGGTTGACCATGAACAAGTTGCTGCTGCCGATCGCAATCGCCCTCTCGATTAGCCTGATCGCGTCCGGCTGTACGCGGACGCATCGCAAGGAAGGCCCCATCCCCCGTACCGGTCCGACGATCGCCGAGATCTACCGGGGTTCGGCTGCCCACGGAACGGTGGATGGCCACATGCGGCCAATTCATCGCGGTGATGTGGATCTGCATAGCTATACCCGCCACAGCGGTAACGAGATCCGGCAGCTGTTCCCCACGGTCAACAACCCGGTGTTGGTGACCTACATCTTCCCGCACATCGCACAGGGTGGATTGCCGGTGCCCGGCTACACCACCGCGTTCCGCATGTACGCCGATGACGCCTTCGCCCTGCCGGGTGAGGCGCCGCTGTTCCGAACGGATGAATCCAACCGATGAACCAGTCTGCCAACAATTCACTGCTGTCGCGTCTGACTGACATGTTCTTCGTGACCCAACCTGGCCCGCAGGATGGCCAGGTTGGGACTGGCACGCAGGATGCGGCCAACGATCCGGCAGCCATTTCAGCCACGGAGCGCCATGTCCACCCGGGCGCCACGCACGGGAAGATGAGCGACATCAGACGGGCCTATCAGGAGCCGCCGAGCTTCCTGAAATTCGTGCCCTTCCGCGACTTCGACTCCGAATACGGCGTCTTCGTTTTTGACGATGGCCTGAACTGCGGTGTGCTGTTCGAGATCCAGCCGTATCCGACCGAGGCCCGCAGTCTGGACGAACTGGAAACCGTGGCGGAAACCATCGCCACGACCTTGCGTGAGGCCATCCCGGAGGAAGTCGGCTCCCCCTGGATCGTGCAGGCATACGCGACCAACGAGCGCTCGCTGTATCAGGCCACACAGCACTTTGAGCAGTACATCGCGCAACTAAAGCCCGAGTTGCTCAAGACCAAGTTCACGCAGGAGTGGATCAAGGTCATGCGCGCCCATCTGGAGCAGGTGGGTCGGCCGGAGGGCGTGTTCTTCGACAAGTCGGCCAAGAACATCCCCTGGTCGGGCAAGCAGGCCCGCCACTTCATCGCGCTGTATCGCCGGCATTCCCCTGCGTCGTTTGCCGACGCGGCGATCGAAGCGAACAAGGTGGCCGAATCGTTCACGGCCTCGCTTCAGCAGGCCAGTGTCGGCGTGCGCAGGTGCACCGCCAAGGATCTTTACGAGTGGATGTTCCCCTGGCTCTCACCCTGCCCGCCATCTTCTGACGGCGACCCCTACCGCTACGTCCGTGAGACGCCGATCTACGACACCGGCCACCAGGACATGCCCGAGGGTCGGGGCGAGGATTTCATTGCCGGATACGACCTGGGCGACTCAATGGTGTTGGGTCATCCGGTGAGCGATGAAAAGAACCAGTGCTGGTGGTTCAACGGGCTGCCTCATCGGGTGCTGACCTTGCAGCAGCTCACGCGATCACCCAGCTATGGGCATCTGACCGCCGAACGCACCTTTGGCGACGCCAGGATGACCTTGCTCGATCAGATGCCCGAAGGCACCACCTTCGTGCAGACGATCGTCATCAAGCCACAACACGAAGTGCGGGAAGAGCTGGAGCGATTGCAGGTGGCATCACGCGGCCACCGCGAAGAATCGCGAGCTGCCAAAGAGGAAGCCCAGAGTTGCGCGGTCGAGATCGAGGCCGGCAACAAGATGTATCCGATGGAGTTCAGCGTGTATGTGCGCGGCCGCGACATCGAGCATCTGAACAAGGTCAGCAATGAAGTCGCCGGCACCCTGCGCAACCAGGGCCTGCGGATGATGGAACTCGGGCACGATTTTTTCGTGCTCCACAAGTACGTTCAGCAGCTGCCGTTCGCCTATCGGTACGATCTGGATCGCCGTCGCACCAACCGGGCGCGCTATGTCTTCTCGCGCCAGATCGCACGCATCATGCCGATCTACGGACGCGGTGTGGGCACCGGCAATCCTGGCCTGATGTTCTTCAATCGCGGCGCAGAGCCGCTGATGCTCGATCCGATCAAGGATCGCAACAAGAATGCCCATGCCCTGATCCTGGGGCCGTCCGGGTCGGGCAAAAGCGCCTTCATCAACGGCGCCACGCTGAACCTTCTGGCGGTTCACCGCCCCCGCGTCTTCATCATCGACCCGTCTGCCAGCTTCGGGCCAATCACCGAATACTGCGCCGCTCTTGGACTGAGCACGAGCTACCTGCGGGTAGGCTCCCCTGGTGTGACCTTCAACCCTTACGCGGACGCTCTGGAGCTTCTGAACGAGCCGGTGGAGGAAGTAGAACAGCAGCCGGCCACGGATGAGGCAATGAGCACCACATGGGACGCCTGGGCAGATAACGAAGAAGAACTGCGACGGGATCTGATGGGCGAAATGCTCCAGAAGACCCAGGCCATGGTGCTGGCCAACGAAGGTCCGGAAAAGCGGGCGCAGGGGCTGAAATCCTCCCTCAAGGCCAAGTTGCGTGAGGTCATTCTGGATGCCACCCACAGGGTCGCAGCAAAGAATCAGGAGCGTGCCGCCCAAGGGCTTGAACCGTTGCAGGTGACCCCTTCGGATGTGCGAGCCTCGCTGGAAGAGCGCGCCAACAAGGAGAACAGCGAAGAGCTGCATGATCTGGGCTACTCGCTGGCGAACTTCTGCGGCAAGGACACCTTGGCTGGCCGCATGTTCGATTCCCAGGGCATCCCGATGCCCGAGTGCGATGTCACCGTCATCGAGTTTGGCTTGCTGGCCAACGAGCGTTATCAGGCTGAAATGATCGTTGCGGTCATGAGCATGTTCGACCGGATCCACTACCTGGTCGAGAAGAACCAGCACGATGATCGGATGACGCTGATCGTGCACGACGAAGTGCACGTGCAGCTCAAACAGCCGCAGCTGGCTCCCTATATCACCGGCATCGTGAAGCTGTGGCGAAAGCTGGGTGCCTGGTATTGGGCGGCGACGCAGGACTTCCAGGACATCTCCAACAACGCCAAGGCGTTGCTCAACAACCTGGAATGGACCTTCACCCTCCAGATGGGCGAGTCCGATGTCAACGACATGGGCCGATTCCGGACGCTGACCGACGACGACAGGAACCTGTTGCTGTCGCCGAACAAGCAGCCCGGCGATTACGTCGAGGGCGTGGTCATCCGCAAGGGTGTGCCTGATATCCGCATGTTGTTCCGCTCAGTCCTTCCTCCCATTGCCCTGGCGCTGGCCGGCACCGAGAAGGAAGAGAAGGTTCAGCGCCAAAAGCTGATCGAGCAGTACGGACTGAACTCTTTCCTGGAAGCCAACATCAAGTTGGCCGAATTGATCGCAGAGCGACGCGCCAAGGCCACCCGGATGGATGGCAGGCGCAAAAGCTGGCAGGAGGGCGCGTGATGAGTCGTTACCTGATGGGTGGCTTGCTTCTGGCGGTGCTGGCGTTCGCAAGCGCGCCAGCTTTGGCGCAGGGCGTTGAGATCGTGCACAGCAAGGCTGTTACCACCAGGGCGATTGCCCCAGACGATCTGTTGCCTGGAAGGATCCGGCTTTTTGTCTCAGACCAGGCTCCCATGCAGGTCAGCGACCGTCTGGCACAGGTGCTTGAAGAGGCTGGCGTGACGGTCGATGTGCACCACGTCGATGAGCTGGCCAAAGCGGAGGCCGCACTGAATGCCTCCCTGCCCAAGGACATGGCCGAAGCCGAGGCGCTGATGAAGCGCCGGATCGCGGATGGTATGGCGCTGGATCAAGAGGTGCAGCGTGGCTGGCTGAACGTGATGATGGTTCGGCAATTCCAGATCCAGCGAGTGCCCGCCGTGGTCTTTGATGACTCTCAGGTGGTCTACGGCGAATACGATCTGGAACGGGCGCTGCGGCACTACCAGGTGGCAGCGGAGCGGTCACGATGAACGCACTGGTTCGGCGCCTGATCGTACTGTTCGCGCTGGCGCTCGGGATCCCGGCGCCAGCCGGCGCGCAGTACGCCTTCAACACCTCTTGGGCAACCGGGGTGGCGATTGAAGGTGTGCCGCTGTGCCTGAACTGGTGTGTTGTGGGCGTCTGCTATTTCCTGGTTCCCAACTGCACGCCGGTCGGATGCTTCCCCACGATCGAAACCACCGCCAGGATCAAGCACAAGTTCCCGGACGTGATCGTTTCGTCGTGGACCGCAGGGCCGAATCCGTATCTGGAAGGTGCCGCCCTGTACGACATTGCAGCTGCTGCCGCTGGCGGTTCGATGATGGCCGGCGTGTTGGGTGGAGGCGAGCACATCCGGCGCGACAGCATCCTTACAACCCCGGAATTTGGGGATCTTGCGCCCAAGGTGGAGGCCGATCAGGCAGTCAAGGGAACTGGCGATCAGGAAGAACAACAGCGATCAACGCACTTGCGGTTCAAGCACACGGCCGTCATTGGCCACCCCATGACAGCGGTAAACCAGGGCGGGGTGTTCGGTGCCATCGGCGCGAACATCCCGGGGATGTGCCCCTCCGAGGCCATTCCGATGCTGTCCTACTACCACTCCGATTTCGACGCGATCAACTGGCGAACGGGCCTGACCGATCTGCTGCATCCGATGTGGCTGCTGTTCGCCAATGTTCCGGGCTTGTCCGAGGTGGGTCTGTGGCCCCTGAATGTGTATGGCCCGCGCTTTCCCCGCACCGGGTTCGTCAACCAGTATTCCGATTACATGTCGGCGGCCGTCGCCGCTGATCGCGCCATGCACATCGTCACGCGATTGCTGCAATGGCGCATCTATGTGCCGCTGTATCGACCGGATTTGCCGGCTGATGTGAAAGCCCCAGGCGAGAGCATTGGCGACTGGCTGGACACCATCGGCAACTCGCTGGGCCTGCTTAATGGGCCGTGGCAGATGGTGCTGCCCCTGCCCGATCCGTCTTGCAACAACTTCGGCCTGGAAATGGATCTTGGTCGCGGCAACGACTCTGGCCGCTATGCCTGGAATTACTGGCAGAGCTACGAGTGCTGCCTCACAAGAAACGGAATCTATCTGGGGAGCGTCAATGCCACCGAGCTGGTGTGCATGGCGCTGGGAGACTGATCATGTCTATTCGGATGCGCATTGCCTCGTTGCTGTTCATGCTCGCGGTTCCTCTCCATGCGCTACACGCGCAAACACCGGGCGGTGGAGGGGATGAGGCGCTGGAGTTGCAGGATTTCGATATCGCCACAGCCACGGAAGTGGCTATGGAAGGGATGGAGAAATGCATCAACTGGTGTGTCACCGGTGTGTGTTTCTTCCTGGTGCCCAACTGCACGCCGATTGGATGCTTTCCCACGATTGAAACAACGCCTCGCATCAAGCACGACTACCCCGATGTGATCGTGTCCGCCTGGACGACACGGGGCAATCCGTTTACCGAAGGCGGGGATCTCTATGACGAACTTCAGCATGAGGTGGGGTCATCCTTCATGGGTGGTCTGCTGGGTGGCGGTCAATCCGTGAGGCATGACGCGATCATGGAGGAAGCCACCTTCGGAGAGCCGACCGGAGATGATGTGGAAGCGGTAGCTGGCAGCGGGGATCGAGAAGAACAACAACGCTCTACGCACCTTCGCTTCAAGTACGCCACGGTTATCGGCCACCCCATTACTGCTGCCAGTGAAGCTGGTGATGGGGATATTCCCGGTATATGCCCATCCGAAGTAACCCCGATGATGGCCTATTATCTTTCTGATTTAGATGCATTAAGTTGGCGGGGGGGGGGGGGCTGGATTTAGTGAATCCAGTATATTTACTTTATGCAATGGTTCCGGGATTATCAGAGGTTGGATTATGGCCGCTTAATGTATACGGGCCGCGATTCCCTCGGACCGGCTTTGTGAATCAATATAACGATTACATGTCCGCAGCAGTTGCGGCTGAAAGGGCAATACATATTGCAACAAGACAGAATGAATTGAGGATTTACCAGCCATTGCATGACGAAGACATGCCAGAGGATGTTGAGCCACCAGGTCCAAGCCCTGACAACGTGGTCAGTTCGTCGGATGAGGCAGAGCTTCGTGGTGGTCCATGGCAAATGATCATGCCGAGAAAAGACAAGTCCTGTCACACCATGGGTGCTGAACTTGATTTTGCACGATCCAATGATTTTGGCCGGTATGGCTGGAACTACTGGCAAACCTACAAGTGCTGCCTGACCCGGAACGGGATCTATCTGGGCAGTGTGGAAGATGAGGAAGGCGACGGTGCCTGCCTCGAAACCAATTGAACCGAACGATTGCGACAAAGGGTGATGTGATGAACGCGAAGCGACTGGTGATTACGAGCATGGCCGCAGGCGCGGTGTTGACCGCAGGGATGATGTTTGCTGCGGAGTCGGCCAACGCTCAGCGTGGCCCGATGTACTACCGCCTGGGTGGCGCCTCCCCTGTGCCGCCTGCGGCACACCTGTCCTATACCTATTCGATGGGCGTGAACTTCCGGGCGGGCGCGAATTTCTCCTGTGGCAAGTTCAATCTCAAAGAGAACATCGCCGGCGTGCTGGACAGCGTGAAGGGCGCGGCCGATGACTTGCAGAACATGATGGTACAGGCTGCGAACTCCGCCATTGCCTCGCTGCCGGCACTGATCCTTCAGCGCATCAACCCGGGTCTTTACGACATCTTCCAGAACGCCCTGCTTGAGGCCAAAGCCCGGGTGAATATCTCGGTGGCCTCCTGTCAGCAGCTTGAAGCCGCGATGGCCGATGAGGATCGTAATGCCTTCCAGGAATGGATCCGTGTGGGTCAGTGGAACTCCTGGCAGGAAAAGGGTGCTGCAAATCCAGCAAAGGCGCCAGCGATCAAGGAAGAAGTCGCAGAAGACAACGGCCGCGATGGCACCACCTGGATCTGCTCCGATGACAGTGACGACAAGGCCGGTGGCGAAGGTCAGCGACCGATCAAACCGGTGCGCGACGCGGTGGTGGCCGGCATCAACATCATGCTCGATCGCCAGGGATCGGGCCGACCCAATGAAATCTGCTCGAATGCACCAATCCCCAGCGGCAGCGGATCGGGTAGTTCTGATCGTCTGGCGGGCCTTTGGGATCGACCCGAGGAAGTCGCAGAGTTTGCGGCCCAGGTCGTCGGTGACACCACGGTCTTTACCTACGATACGCCGGGCAAGGAATACCAGCCTGGCAAGGGCATTCTGCCCTTCGTGGAGCGTGATTCCACCATGGTCAACGTCAACATTGGTCAGGCCATCCAGCAGAGCATGGGGCAGCCGCTCAGCGAGGCAATGGTCGAGGCCATCAGTGCGCCGTCGCTGAACATCACCGAGCAAACGCTCGATGCGCTGCGGCAGATGCAGGGCGAAGAGCGAGCTGCCTATGTGAAGCGGCTGGCAGACGAAGTGGCCGTTGCCCGGAACATCGAAAAGCTGCTGCTGGTGCGCCGGGCGCTGCTGGCGGCGCGGGATCTTCCGGACGTTCGCAACTCGCCGGCAACCACCCAGATCAATGAGGCGATCGCTGAGCTGTACGAGGAAGTGGAAGAACTGATGTTCGAGACACGGATCCGGCATGAGTTGGTCAGCAACACGGCCCTGCTGATCCTGGGCGAACAGGCAGCACGCCGGATGGAGCCGATCATCATCAATTCCCCGGACGGCGGCGGTGGCATGGAACATGGCGCGCCTTCGCGTGGTGGTCTTGTCGGCGATGAAACCCCGTGATGGACATGCCGATGACTGATTCCGCGCCCGTGACCATGACCCGTACTCGCCGTTGGTGGCGGCGAGCACGGCTCCTGTTCGGTGTCCTGATGGCCCTGGCGGCTGCGGCCCTGCTCACCCTGATCCTGTCCCATTGGGCGTTCGGACCGGGTGCGCAAGGCATGTGGCGGATGCAGGAGGCGCTACAGGGGGCACGCTGGCCCTCGGCCATTGCACGCGGTGTGTTTGGTGCAGCGGTGTTCCTGGTGTGGCCACGGGTGTTGGTGTGGCGCAGCGGCCGGGAGGGTTGGAGTCAGGCTCGTCTGGCGGCAACCCTCCAGCGTGATCGTCTGTTCATCGGCGCTGCGATCTTCGTGGATGTCGTGGTCCTGAATCTTCCCCTTTGGATCTCTCTGGTGCGAGGCTGATATGGGCGTTTTTTCGTATGCGGAGCTTTACACGACCATTGTGGGGTGGACCCTCTATGGCCTAGTCTGGGAGCTGCTGACGCTCACCGGCATCGCGTGGATCCCGTTCCTGATCGCGATCTACCAGAACACCCGCGAACCGATGGAGGCACAGGAGTCGCGTGACGCGACCCAGGTGTCGATCAGGCGCATGTTCTGGTCGCTGGGCGTCATGGTGCTGGTGGTGGCTTTCTGCGTAGTCCCGACCACCGGGATCAACGTCAGCACCGTCACTTTCACTTGCCCGCCGACCCTGGGCAATCCATCGGCGGCATGTGTGTCGGGCGTGAGCTACGGCAGCACCGGAACGGGCTATGACGCCGCACCGATGCCAGGCATGGCAGGAGGAGCTGCCGGCAGCACGATCAAATTGCCGATCTTCTGGGCGGGCCTGTCCTCGATCAGTGGCGGCTTCATCAACGCGATGGTGTCCGGGTTGCCTCAGCGTGCTGGCTTGCGTGAGCTTCAGAGCGTGGCGGCGGCAGCCAACATCATAGATCCGAATTTGAGCAGCCAAGTACAGCGCTTTACCAGAGAGTGCTACATCCCGGCCATGAACAAGATGGAGGGATGGAAGGCGGGCGTTGGAACATCCAACCATCAGGGCGTGATGCAAATGCTCGAAGGCAATGCCATCGGCTCAAACCGATCCATGGATTACATCGGTAACAGTTTGCTTCGCAGTACGGTGGGACTGTATGTCCCCTGCCCCAATCCAGACTTCTGCGGAAACACCCTGAAAGCCTCGGCGCCGGTCCCTGGCTACGAAGGCGATGGCCGCCCGAACTGTGATGAATGGTGGAACGATCTCCGTAATGGAAAGCCCGATCTTCACCATGGTCTAGTGGAAGAAGCTGCCAGGAACATGTCGGGCGGCACCAAGAGCAAAGGCGAAGTCCTGGCCGGCATACAGGGAGCGGTAATGGGTGCAGCCCAATGGGCGGGATTCAACATCGACATGTCCGGTGGAATTGATGAGGACATGCTAGTTCACATGGCAGCTGGGAATCTGGTGCACACGGCTTCTTCGCGTGCTGATCGGGCTATTTCTGCTGGTTTGACAGCTGCGGATCATGCTTTCAAGTGGATAAACCCACTGAATCCCGGTGGGCTCTCCAGTTTGATCAACATGGAAAACGTGAGATCAGTAGGCCAAACATATGGCCTTGCCTCAGAGAAGTTCTCTCTGTCCATCAAGATGCCCCTCATCATGAAGGCCGCACCCTTGGTGCAGTCGATCCTCATCATGGTGATCATCGCGCTGGTGCCCATTGTGATGGTGATTGGCCGCTACAGCCTGAGCACGTTGATGGTGTGCGGGATCGGGTACTTCACGGTGCGTTTCTGGACCGTGTTGTGGGCGATCGCGGCCTGGGCGGATGAGCTGCTGTTTGCCCTGTTCGCCAGTAACCAGTCCCTGATCGAAACCGGGAGCTTTGGGCCGAACGATGCTTCGATCTCGTTCGCTCGTTATGCAATGCAGCTGAGCGAGTACCAGATGAGTTCGGTGGTGGAGCTGACCACGGTCATGCTCTACCTGGGCATGCCGGCGATCTTCTCCATGCTGCTGGGCTGGGCCGGTGTCGTCGGCATCAACGGCCTGAACGAAGGCATGAAGGGCATGATGTCCAGCACCGAGAGCGCGGGTAACCGGGCGGATCAGGGTGTCCGGTCAGCTGCTGGCGCGGCGGCTATTGCTGCCGCTGCACCTGTTGCGGCAGCAACTGGTGGTGTTGGCGGTGCAGTTATTGGT
Organism: Denitratimonas organivorans; assembly: GCF_037478135.1. Lineage (NCBI taxonomy): Bacteria > Pseudomonadati > Pseudomonadota > Gammaproteobacteria > Lysobacterales > Lysobacteraceae > Denitratimonas > Denitratimonas organivorans. The sequence goes on along the minus strand of NZ_JBBHDV010000014.1, from coordinate 55,324 downwards.
ACGGCAGCTCGTGGCGCATCAGACATCATCCGGAAATGAGAAACGGGGCTATGCCCCGTTTCTTTAAAACTAATCCAGATATGGAAAATCTACGTTGAGCTTAGTCACCCCACCCATAGTCATCCCAGATGCTGAAAGGGTTGATGTTCGCAACGGTAAGCGGGTGAGTCGGGTTGTAGATCAGATCAACAACTTCGTTGCCCTTCGGTGGGGTAGTTTTGATCACATTGGCCACCACACCCTCCGGCACCGGAGGTGCCCGGAAGGCATTGACAGCGGCGTTGAGGATGGATTTCAGCATGACCTGGCTCCTTGGAAGGGGCCTCACGTAGTAGAGGGATCTCACCACATGAGACTGAGGGATGGTTGCACTGTACGCCTGGCGGGCGTCGTGCGCAATTTTTGCTCACCCGCGAGGGGTGTGTTGTTCAGCCTGGGCCTGCTGGCGGCATGGCCAGGGCTGGCACTGTCGGCACCCGATTCGGCAGTGACCAGCGCGCCGGCCGCAACGTCAGCGCGCTACATCATCGAAGGACAGAACCTAAGCGAATCCGATGAAAAGCAGCGGAAGATGAACCACTACCGGTTACGGGAGTGGCGCCGGATGATGGACACCGAGGTCAACGAACGCACGCGGCGGCACGCGCTGTACTGCGCCCAGACCATCGGCAGCGATATCGGCTACTGGCGACCGGAAGATGACCCGGCGTGCGAGTTGCCATGGTTGGGAGGGCGGGCGCCGTGAGCGAGCCTCAGAAGGAATCCACCCCGCCTCTGTCCGGCAAGGAATACTTCCAGGCCGTCCACGAGGAAGGCGTCATTGCCCGCTTTGCCGGCGAAGACGAAAGCGCCTGCCCGGACCCCGAAGACTCCTTCGAGCACGGCGCCTGGATGAGCGGCTGGCGCCAGGTGGATCCGCTGCCAACAGCGCAACGCCTGGCCTTGGTCGGCATCGCGCTGGTGGGCGACAACGGCAAGCACACCATCGAGCAGGTGCGCTATGCCGATGCCCGGCAGATTGGCTACGGCGACTCGGATCGCGGCTTTACCTACACCATCACCCGGAAGTTGAAGTTCAAGGGGCTGATCGAGTCCATCAGCGTCGGCCGCGATGAGAAATCCGGGGTGAAAGACTACGTGTACCGGATCACACCCCGTGGCCAGCGCGTGGCCGAAGAGATCGTGGAGCAGATGGCCGATCTGATCTTCGAGCACGGGGATAAGCAGGAGGATCAGGGATGATCCAGCGCGAAGTCACATCCAGATGGACCAAACTGCGCAAGTTCGCCTATGTGGCCCGTTCGCTGCACACCAAGAAATACGTGTACCGGAAAGCACAATATGTTGGCGGGCCGATCGTCCACACCTCTCATCCCAAAGCCTTCCGCAGGGCGTTCGTCGCCGCTTCCTTGAAGCCATCGGTGAGGGTTGAAGTCGGTCCCATCATGGTTCAATTCATGGTCTTTGACACACTGGTTGCCAGCTTTGACCGGGTAACCCGCAAGATCAGGAAGCATGAGTACGATTGGTTTTGTCCGTTTTCTTTAACCCCAACCAACATCCGAAACCTTGCGAATAGGGTTCATCGCGAGCGCTGGAAGATCATTGAGCAGCATTACAAGAATCAGGCCCCCAAGGGCACTCTTCGACTTGATGATCACTGTGCTGGCTATATCCATAGTCGCATCAGGGCGGTCAGGCCGCTGATCATACATGCCATCAAGTCTTTTACCGAGGCATCTGTGCCGCATGTGGTGTCCGCTTTCAGGTCTGCTGGAATGCAGTATCTGACAGGCGACAGGATGTTGCGGTACGTGAACGCGATGGCGAGTCGCGGCGAAGGACCAGCTCGGATTTTATTTGCACTCAAGACGTGGCCTGCACTGATGCGAGCACTCATGCTAAGGCCGAATTGCAAAGGCGAATTCGACGATATATTTGACGGCGTGCCGCCCGCTAAGGTGCTGTCAAAGGCGCTGGACATTCCGCACTTCGTGGTGCGGCGAATGATCGGCGTCACTACACAGCGCACCGGGTTCCTGATCACTGGTCCTGATAGCCCCTTGGACCTGATGCAGCACCTGCCTCAGCATGTTCTTCCCAGATCCCGGCGCGACTGGTTGGTGTTGGGGAAAATCGTACATCCGGTTTTGCAGGAGCTTGAGGATGGCCGCACCTCCTATAACTGGTGGGGCGGCGGGTTGCCGGTATACGAGGAACAGTGGAATCAGTTGGTCCCGTGCCTTTTCCGGGGTGTGAAGAAGCTCTCTGATCTGGAGCAAATTCGCACCGCCCTGCTGACCTTTGTCGATGCTTTGCAATCACTCAATGGAGCAATCGCACGACTACACCACGTGGCTACGGCGGATGACAACAGCGAATCGACCGCGCAGTGGCGACGTTTGGCTCAGTTTTATGGAGGGATCCGGAGCATGTCACTGCCCCAGATGGCCCGGCTATCCACGGCCTACCATCAGGCCCATGACCGGATCACTCGCCAGGTCAGCTCATCGTTGCTGGGAGAATCCGACCCTACAAGCTGGCCTGGGCTGATGCCCGAGGCCCAGCTTGACATTCCCAACTCCAAGATCGTCGCTGTCGAGTTGTTGAGCAGCGGTGAACTTCTCAAAGAAGGGGCTGCGTTGTCTCATTGCGTGGGTTCCTACGACAGTCCCTGCCTGATGGGAGAAAGTCGCATTGTCTCATTGCGTCAGGATGGACGTTCGCTTTCAACGATCGAGTTTGTTCAAGAGCGGGTTGACGGAAAGCCCATTCTTCACATCGGGCAGCACTTCGGGCGCGACAACAGGGATCCCAGCGCACGTTGCCTGAAAGCTGCCAGGTGGCTGCACGGCTATCTGAAAAAAAAGGGGCGCAAGCGGTGGCCCAAAAAGCTGCTGGCCAAGGACAAGGTCACCTCGCTGATTGAAGTCAGGATGATGGACTTCTGGATGGAGCAGGCATGATCGCCAAGGCACAGGTACTGCTGCTGGATGCTGCCGGTGATCGCGTGCCGATGCCGGTAGGTCACCCGGATGACCCGGATTGGCAGATGGCCCTGAAAGCGCATCTGGACAGGATCAAGCGCGAACCGGTCCTGTGCACCTGCACCACGCCGGCACCCAAGATCACTGTGCGGCAGATTGGCGCCCAGGAACGACTGTTTCTGGCGATCTATCCAGAGTCAGGACCAGGGCACGATCCGGATTGCTGGTTCTGGCGACCCAACATCGAGCAATCCGGCCGCAAGGGTTACGTCGATCGGGTGGTCAGCCACGACGGCGAGAACCTGGTGGTGTCCCTGCGCCACGGCTTGAACCGGGCGCCGCCACCGGCAGACACCACGGAGGTGCGCACCACCGGTCTGGGTGTTGGCCAGCCACGTCGCCGGCAGCGCGCCATGTCGGCGCTTGGGTTGCTGCACCTGCTGTGGGAAGAGGCCCGCATCAATCACTGGCATCCGCGTTTCAGTGATCGGCGCTGGTGGCCTGCGATCACCGCCCTGCGGGCAGCTGCGGGCCACACCCGGATCCGGCAGCGCGGACAAGAGCCGGTGCCCGTGGTCAACCGCTGCGTCTTCGTCCCGCCCTTTCCTGGCGAGCAGGACAAGAAGGCCCAGGCCGAGGTGCTGTGGACGCTGTTCCAGCCAGGTCGCAGAAAGCGCGGCGGTGATCGACTGATGGTAATGGGTCAGGTCGCCGGGTTCTGGGACCGGCCGCGTGCGGTGCGCGTTGCCGGCCTGACCCGCCTGTATCTGAATCTGGTGCCCGATGACTTTGAGCGCCTGTACGAACGGCACACGCAGCTGGCGGCGTCCAGCGATCAGGTCGTTGGGCTGTTCATGCTGGAAACCCAAGGTGTGGACCGGCGCAACAACATGCGCTGCGCGGTCATTGATGCCGGGATGATGGCCTGTACCAAGGCGCTGATCCCCGTGGATAGCCGCTTGGAGCATGAGGTGGCGTCTCGCCTGATCCAGAACGAGCGACGGTTCTACAAGCCCCTGCGCTATGACGCGGAGGTTGATGCAGTGCTGCCGGATTTTGTGTTGCTCGATGCCGGTACGCCGTACCCGATGGAGGTGTACGGCATGGCCACGCCGGCCTACGAGGCCCGGCGCGAAGAAAAGCAGGCGTACTACGACGAACAATTCGCCGGCCGCTGCTGGTCATGGGACGCGGTGGCCAATGACCCGATGCCGGCGTTCCCGGCTCGGGTGTTTCGATAGGAGAGGATGCTGTGAGGGAACACACGAACATCTTGTGGCAAGGACGCCCGAGCCAAGTCCTGAATGCCAACATCTACATGCTGTGCGCGCTGGGTGCGCTGCTGGTGGTGCCGCTGCTGATTGCTGCTTGGCAGTGGCTCAGTCTGCGGGCGGTGTCCTATCAGGCCACGGGTGAAACCCTCACCATTCGGCATGGTGTCCTGAACCGCCAGGTCGAACAGGTGGAGCTGTTCCGGATCAAGGATCTGTCGCTGAGCAAACCGGTGTGGCAGCGCATGCTCGGCATGGGCACCATCGAGCTGCTGACATCCGATCAGACGGCGCCCGTGGTGCGTCTGGAGGCCATCGCCAACAGCGATCAGGTGCTGGAGCTGCTGCGCTCCACGGTGCTGCGTGAAAGGCAGGCCAAGGGAGTGCGGGAGATCGACCGATGAGCGCCTTCCCGCTTCGCAATGCGGCCAAGCTGGTGTCCGAGGATCGGCACCCGGTCAAGCAGGCCCTGTACGCCATGGAGCGTGCCCAGGTGCATTCGGTAGAGCCGTTCCGTGTCGTGGATGAGCAGCTGAGGGTGGATGCGCAGTTGCGCTATGCGGCCGTCCTGCTGGCGCCGGACAAGATCATGCGCCGGCAGGTGGTGGTGCTGACCGACTGGACCCGGTGCGGCCTGGTCAAGTCGCTGGCCTTGCCCATCTACGTGTCCACCTTGCGGCGTGCCCAGACGCAGATCCGCCGTTCGGCTGAGTTCTACTTCCTGCTTCACTACCCTGCCCGCTTCCTGGATCCCATCGCGTTCGACGTGGCCATGGCCCGGCTGCCGTTGCTGGGCGAGCTGGGTGAGGCGCAGCGCATCGTGTGGGTGGATGTGCTCGAACGATGGCTGGTCCACGGCCATGATGCGGAAACGATCGCCACGGCGACGCAGATGCGGCCCACGCAGATCCGGGCCTTCATCAGGAACGCTGCATGGTCCTACCGCCGCGCTCGCGTGCAACCAAGCCCACTGGATCCCTTCCGCTTTGGTCGGCCGCGCTGGGGCGGGTTTGGCTTGGCCTGGGATGAGCTGACACAGGACTACATCGTGACACCGGAAGATCGCCCGCCGCTGGATGCCTGTGCACGCATTGAAACGATCTTGGCCGAGATTAAGTGGAGTCATCCGACTTCGCATCTGGGTCTTCGACCCACGTTTGACCAGGCGCTGCCCTCGCAGCAAAGCAGGATTGAAGATCCGGCAGAACACGATCCATGGAGCGGCAGCGATGACGGGATCGACCTGGCCGATCTGTTCGCAGGATCCGTGGACGACTTGATCGCCGGCTAACCCGGCCGCCCCAGAACACGCTGTCACTTCCAGGCGCCGGCCATTGGCCGGCGTCTTGCTGTGCGTGTTCGGTGGTCGGATTGCACCAGTAAACGTGTGTTCTCGATCCTTAAATGTGCGGAATCCGCGCAAATAGAGGTTGAAACAGAACGGCAAAGGGTGGATGATGGCGCGCATTGCGCAATGCCGGGTATCCAAATGGGACAGCGGAAAACAGGGGGGCGAGCTTTGTGGCTCGCGCTGATGGCAGCAGGACTGCTTGGGCTGAACATGAGTCACGCCCAGGCGCAGGCGTTGACGCCTGTGTGGTATCTGGTTCTGGACAACAAGTGGTACGAGGTCAATCCGACCGACTACTTCGTTGAAATCATGGGCGGCGCCACCGCCGTGATGGTCCCTGACAGCACCCAAGCGAACTGCCGTCGCAGCAATGGTCAGGCGGGTGTGCCAAGCCAGCGCTTGTTGGTCTACGGCCCGATCTACCAGATGGTCTACCTGGCCGGCAGCCAGTATTACGAGTGGGAAACCATCGGCAATTACAAGGTGAGGATCTTCCGGGCGACCTCCTCAACCGGAGACATCATTTGCGATAACGCGCTGACCGAAGAGCCGTTCCCTGCCGGGACGGCTGATCTGGCGGTTTCGCTGGTCGATAGCGTCGACCCGGTGGCGCCTGGTGCGGCCTTCAGCTACACCGCTACCGTTTTCAATGCTGGCCCCGATGAAGCAAGGTCGCCGAGCCTACTGTTCACGATCCCGGGCGAGGCCGTCTACAACAGTGCGGGCGGTCCGGGATGGTCTTGCACTCGCTCCGGCGTACAGGTCACCTGCGCATCGCTGACATCGCTTGCGTATGGGGCTTCGTCATCTGCCAGCGTCAACCTGCTGGCGCCGGCTGCCCCGGGCCACACGCTCAATGCGACGGTGACTGCAAGCGCCAGCAGTTCGGATCCGAACCAGGCCAACAACGTATCGACCCAGAGCACCCAGGTCAGCGGCACGCCGGCATCTGCCGATCTGGCGATCTCCATGGCGGACGCCTATGACCCGGTGGTGGCCTCTACGGCCTACGCATACACCATCACCGTAGAGAATCTGGGTCCATCGACAGCGGCCAATGCGGAGGTGACCTACACCCTGCCCGGCCCGCTCACCTATGTGGGCACGTCAGCTCCTGGCTGGACCTGTTCGCTGACCAATCGCACGCTCAAGTGTCTGCGCGGGAATCTGCCGGCAGGCACCAGCTCACAGATCGTCGTTTCTGTCACGGCGCCAGGTACGTCGACCACGCTGACCAATTCCGTCTCGGTCAGTGCGATCACTCCGGATGAGGTGGGCGCCAACAACACCGACACCGAAAGCACCCAAATCGTCACGCACTCGCAGTCGGCAGATCTGGCAGTAGGTGTGACCAATCCCGGGCCGCAGGCCGGGGGTGCGCAGTACAGCTATCTGGTTGGAGTGAGCAACAACGGTCCGATGGGCACCACCGCTGTTGAGGCCACCTTCGCCCTACCCACGGGCGCGGCCTACAACGGCGCCTCGGGTGCTGGCTGGAGCTGCCTGCCGGGTGCAGGTTCGGTGACGTGCACCCGCGCCAATCTGGCAAACGGTGCCAGCGCGCCGCTGACGATCCAGGTCACCGCGCCATCGACAGCAGGGGTCGCGGTCTTCACCGCCAACGTCCGCAGTGCGCGGGGCGACGCCAACCTGCAAAACAACACATCGAGCGTGACTCACCAGGTCAACAACCCAGGGTGGGAGCCGCCGTTGTTTGAGGATGGGTTTGAGCAGTATCAGGTTTTCAGAAACGGGTACGAAGTTGAGGCTGATGAGGCTGATTGATTAGGGGCAGTCGTGGTGGCGGTTGCCTGATGCAATTTGATGCTTTGTTTATCTTGGAGTGGACATGAAAAGTTCAACAGGGAAGGTTGTAGGGGCGCTTCTGGCCCTCTTGGTAGGTGCGGGGGGCTTGCAAGAAGTAAAGGCTGCTCAAAATACAAATGTGGCAGTCGATAACAAACTCTGCCCAAGCGGAGAGGCTTCAGATGATCCGCGATTCTGCGAAGATCCTATCCCTGCCTGCACGTCACTGAGTGAAGCATGGTGGCCTAGCGCACCGGTTGTTAGAACAAATGATGATGGTGAAGAGTACGAAACTGCAAGGTGGCGGCTTGGCGTCACAAATAACGGTGGCGAAGCGTGTCGTTTTCGTGTTGTGGCGTTTAATCCCATCCGAAAAAACGGGCTGTACGATCCTGGCGATCAGGCATTTCTTGGTGAACATAATGCACATCCATCATTCATTAGTAGGCGTACTGATCCATTCCCATATACTGGAGTATGGCCACAAGATGTAGCTCAGGAAAACGGGATTCCCTACTCAACTGAGTGGATGGCGTATTATCAGCCAGACCATGCGGGGCACATTCCCGGTAATCAATGGGCGGGAGTTCTAAGCCCCGGAGCCACTGCATGGTGGTGGGTGGGTCAAGGAAATGGGTTTCGCCTCACTGATGATTGGCGCTCAAAAGGGTGGTTTGTGGGTAATGGTGGCTCATGGGCTGGCTGTATCCACTTTGCGGCAGAAGGTGCTCGGCCAGTTGCTCGTGCGGGAACTGGTGAGATCGTTTATACATCGAGCATGACTGCTCAGGATGATGGAATTATCATTCGCGGCTGCCTCGGTGGGCAGGGTTCTCCTGGCCCAGCTGACCTGCGAATCGTCAAGTCCGGTCCGGATGCCGTCCAGCTCAACACCAATCACAACTATGTGATCACCGTAACCAACACCGGTGGCAGCTCCGCGACCAATCTTGTGGTCGAAGACACCTTGCCGGAAGGCGTTCGTTTCCAGAGCTTCCTGACCACCGGCAATTTCACCTGTAGCAGCAGTCTTGTGGGAACTCGGGATCGCCTGACCTGCACGCGCCCGAACCTTTTGCCAACGCGCCTGGACTCGATCAACGTCAATGTGCGGTTTGAGCCAACGGGTACATTCCCCATCTTTGTGACGAACACCGCATCGGTCGCGGCAGATGGCATTTCACCGAAAAGTTCGTCGGCCAATACCACCGTCCGTGGTCCGGCCGATCTGACCTTCGTCAAGACCGGTCCTGACACCGTGGTCACGGGTAGCAACATTAGCTGGACCATCCAAGGCACCAATGCTGGTCCTGACCGTGGCCGTGGGATTTATGTCAATGACACCCTGCCGCTGGGAACAACCTATGTTTCTGCAAGTGGAAGTGGCTGGTCATGCAGTTTGATCAATCCCCCCCGCAATGTGCGATGCACGCGAGCCACGAATTACGAGGCACCAATTGGGCCATTGCCGCCGATCACGATCACGGCCAATGTCACCGCTGCCCCAGGTTCCACCCTCCGCAATGTATGTACGGCTAGTTCGCAAGTTGACCCAACGCCGCAAAACCCGGACTGCGAGGCAACCACGACAGTCCTGGCACAAACCGCTGATCTGTCGTTCCAGAAGGCCGGCCCTGCAACGATTGCCGCAGGCGGCGCCATCACCTGGAACATCACAGGCAACAATGCCGGCCCTGCGGTGGCTGAGAACGTCCAGGTAGTCGATACGGTGCCCGCTGGCGTGACCAACATCGCCGCGACTGGTACAGGCTGGGCCTGTGCAGTAGCCGGTTCGGTTGTGACCTGTGATCGTGCCATCGCGTCCGTGGGAACGATTCCACCGATCACGATCTCCGGCACGGCACCAACCACGCCCGGCCCGATCACGAACACCTGTACGGCTTCGTCTTCCACCATCGACCCGACACCGGCAAATCCGGCCTGTACCACGACCACGGAAGTCACGCAGGAAGCGGACCTTGCGGTATTTAAGAGCGCTCCCTCATCGGTGATGGCCGAAGCGACCTTCACCTACCAGATCCGTGCCCGCAACAATGGGCCGAATCCGGCGCTAAGCGCTCAGATCGTGGATACGCTGCCTGCCGGAGTCACCTACCTGGGCCATTCTCAGGACAATGGCTGGTCATGTGCCATGGCGGGTCAGACGCTGACCTGCAATCGTGCAAGTATTCCGTCGACACCGACCAATCAGCAAGCATCAACAGCTGCCTGGGTGCAGGTAAGGGCGCCTGAGCTGCCGACGACCCTGGTCAACACGGCAACCATCAGCTCAACCACGACCGATCCGGTCCTCGGCAACAACAGCAGCAGCGTCGAGACCGTGGTGAATGCCACAGCTGGCCTGTCGATCGCCAAGACCGACAGTGCTGATCCGGTCTATACCGGTCAGGCGTTCGAGTATTACCTGGACGTGACCAATGTCGGGCCATCGGCAGCTACCAATGTCACTGTGAGCGATCAGGTGCCAGCGGAGTTGACCCTCATCTCAGCCACGGGATCAGGCTGGAATTGTACTGGTGCCGGGAACAATCTGATCTGTACGCATCAGTCCACGCTTGCTGCAGGTGAGGAGTCTCGGATCACGGTGAATGTTGTGGCGGGTGTGGTGAACACCGAAACCGTGATCACCAACACCGCATCGGTGGAAAGCGACGAAGAAGACAGTTATCCGGCTGACAACGTGGCGCAAGAGCAGACCACGATCATGCCGGCTGCCGATCTACAGGTAACCAAGAACGCCGATACCCTGACTCCGCGAGTGGGCGAAACGGTTGTGTTTACTGTCTCAATTCGTAATGCCGGCCCATCTGACGCAACCGGCGTCCGGGTCAGTGAGCAACTTCCTACCGGCTATCAGTTCGTGTCGGCCAACGCCAGCCAGGGGGCCTACAACCCGTTCCTTGGCATGTGGGCTGTGGGCAATCTAGCTGATCAAGGGGGCGCGACGCTGACGCTGGAAGCCCTGGTGCTGGCATCGGGTGAGTATCGAAACTACGTGATCGGTGAAGCTGATCAGGAAGATCCTGATCCGAGCGACAACGAAGATGAAGTGACGCCTGACCCTGTGCCGGTTGCAGACCTTGACCTGATCAAGGTGGTTGATAACCCGACACCGCGAGTGGGCGATCAGGTGGTCTTCACGGTCGTGGTCCGCAACAACGGCCCGTCCGATGCCACTAACGTCCGTGTGATTGAGCAACTGCCGTCCGGCTTCGAGTTCGTCTCCGCACAGGCCGATACCGGCGCCTATGACAGCGGCACTGGCCTGTGGAATGTGGGCAGCCTGGCCAACGGTGGGCAGGCTCGCCTGTCTCTTGTGGCTCGCGTGCTGGCCAGCGGCGATTACCGGAACGTGGTGACCGCCACGGCCGATGAAGAGGATCCAACGCCGCCAGAGGATGAGGAAACGCCGAACCCGACTCCGGTATCGGATCTGGGTGTGACCAAGAGCGTGGACAACGCCACGCCGTATGTCGGTGAGGCAGTGACCTTCACGGTCGTGATCAACAACGCCGGTCCGTCCGATGCGACGGGTGTCCAGGTGACCGAGCAGCTGGAGTCGGGCTACAGCTTCGTCTCCGCAGCGGCAACGGTGGGCAGTTACAACGAAGGCACCGGCTTGTGGTCCGTGGGCAATCTGGGTAATGGCGAAAGTGCCACCCTGACCCTGGTAGCGCTGGTGCAGGCAGAGGGTGAGTACCGCAACGCGGTCGTGGTGTCCGGTAACGAAGAAGACCCTGATCCGATCAATGATGAGGATGAGGTGACCCCGGATCCGGTGCCGCTGGCCGACCTTGGCGTACAAAAGATGATCGAGGGGTCAGAGGAAATTGGTGACCCGCGCATTGGTGGTCAGATCACCTACACCGTGATTGCGACCAACCATGGTCCTTCCACTGCCTCCAATGTGGTAGTTAACGAGCAGCTTGAGTCCGGATACAACTACGTGTCTTCAACGGCATCGCATGGTGCATACGATGAAGCCACCGGACTGTGGACCATCGGCGATCTGCTTAACGGCGAGTCTGCCACGCTGTATCTGACGGTCGATGTGCTGGCCGAAGGCAGCTACCGCAACCACGTCATCATCCTGGGTGATGAAGAGGATCCGATTCCGGAGAACAACGAGGATGAGGAAACCCCGACGCCGGTGCCGGTGGCTGACCTGACGCTGGTCAAGACTGCGGACAACATGACCCCCAATGTCGGGGACACCATCGTGTTCTCGGTCGTCATCTCCAACGCCGGTCCGTCCACAGCCACCAATGTGGTGGTGGATGAGCAACTGGAAACCGGATACAGCTTTGTATCCGCGTCGGCCACTGCTGGCACCTACGATGCAGTGACTGGCCTGTGGACCGTGGGTAATCTGGCCAACGGTGAGAGCGCGACCCTGACCCTGACTGCGCTGGTGTTGGCAGAAGGCGAGTACCGCAACTATGTGGTCGGCGGTGGGGATGAAGAGGATCCGACCACCCCCGAGGACGAAATCACGCCTGACCCGACGCCAGTTTCAGATCTTGGCGTGGTCAAGGTGGTAGACAACCAGACGCCTCATATCGGGGATCAGGTCACCTTTACCGTAGTGGTCAGCAACGCCGGCCCATCTGATGCCACTGGCGTCGAGGTGGCTGAGCAGCTCCCGTCCGGCCTGTCCTATGTCACATCTTCTGTTACCGCTGGCAGCTACAACGCCGGCACCGGTCTGTGGAGCATTGGCGACCTGGGCAATGGCGCCAGCGCCACGCTGACCCTGGTGGCTGAAGTGTTGGCCTCCGGCAGCTACCAGAACGTGGTGGTGGTGTCCGGTAACGAAGATGATCCGGACCCGGAAAACAACGAGGACGAATCGACTCCAACTCCGACCCCTGTTGCAAACCTCAGCGTCCACAAGGTCACCGAGTTCATGACCCCGCAGGTAGGTGAAACCATCACCTTCCAGGTTGATGTCTTCAACGCCGGTCCGTCTGATGCAACGGGTGTGGTGGTCACAGAGCTGATCGAATCCGGTTACAGTCTGGTTTCGGCGGTGCCTACGCTCGGTGGCTATGACGCTGCAAGCGGTTTGTGGACCATTGGCAATCTGGCAAACGGTGCCGGCGCGACTTTGGTCCTGACCGTCGAAGTCTTGGCTGAAGGCAGCTACCGCAACGCGGTCGTCGTGGTGGGTAACGAAGAAGACCCGGATCCGACCGACAACCAGGATGAGGTCACACCTGATCCTGTGCCGGTGGCTGATCTGCAACTGGTGAAGACGGCTGACTCGATGACCCCCAGGGTGGGTGACGACATCACGTTCAGTGTGGTGGTCAGCAATGCCGGCCCGTCCAGCGCCACGAATGTGGTCGTGACCGAACAGTTGGAGACGGGCTACAGCTTCGTTTCTTCCAGTGCCACGCAAGGTGCCTACGACGCTGGCACCGGCCTGTGGACCGTGGGCAATCTCGCCAACGGTGACAGTGCCACGCTGACGCTGGTGGCCACGGTGCTGGCCGAGGGCAACTACCGCAACTACGTGGTGGCCGGTGCGGACGAAGATGATCCAACGGATCCGGAAGATGAGATCACTCCGGACCCGACGCCGATCGCTGATCTGCATATTGTGAAGACGGCCGACACGATGACGCCGAACGTGGGCGACAACATCACGTTCAGCGTGGTGGTCAGCAACGCTGGACCGTCCGACGCCACGAATGTGGTCGTGACCGAGCAGTTGGAGACGGGCTACAGCTTCGTGTCCGCCAACGCGACCCAGGGCGCCTATGACCCCGGCACCGGCCTGTGGGCCGTGGGCAACCTTGCCAACGGCGACAGCGCCACGCTGACGCTGGTGGCAACAGTGCTGGCCGAGGGCAGCTACCGCAACTACGTGGTGGCTGGCGCCGATGAGGATGACCCGACGCTGCCGGAAGATGAGATCACCCCGGATCCCACTCCGATTGCGGATCTGTCGCTGGTCAAGACAGCCGACACGATGGAGCCGAAGGTGGGTGACGACATCACATTCAACGTGGTGGTCAGCAACGCTGGTCCGTCCGACGCCACGAACGTGGTCGTGACCGAACAGTTGGAGACGGGCTACAGCTTCGTGTCTGCCAACGCGACCCAGGGCGCCTATGACGCCGGCACCGGCTTGTGGACCGTGGGCACGCTGCCCAACGGTGACAGTGCCACGCTGACGCTGGTGGCCACGGTGCTGGCCGAGGGCAGCTACCGCAACTACGTGGTGGCCGGTGCGGACGAAGATGATCCGACATTGCCGGAGGACGAAATCACGCCGGACCCGGTGCCTGAAGCCGATCTGCAATTGGTGAAGACCGCTGACACGATGACCCCAAGGGTCGGTGATGACATCACCTTCTCGATCGAGATCAGCAATGCCGGCCCGTCCAGTGCGACGAACGTGGTCGTGACCGAGCAGTTGGAAACCGGTTACCAGTTCGTGTCCGGCGATGCGACCCAGGGTGTCTACGATGTCGGTACGGGCCTGTGGACCGTGGGCAACCTTGCCAACGGCGACAGTGCCACGCTGACGCTGGTGGCCACAGTGCTGGCCGAAGGCAGCTACCGCAACCATGTGACCGCGACCTCCGATGAGGACGATCCGACGCCGCCGGAAGATGAGATCACCCCCGATCCCACGCCTGTGGCCGATCTTGGCATCGTCAAGACGGTGGACAAGGACAGCGTGGAGGAAGGCGACGAGGTGGTCTTCACTGTCGTGGTCACCAACCACGGTCCGTCCGATGCCACCGGCGTGCTGGTGGCCGAAGATCTGCCTGCCGGATTGGAGTATGTGTCCGATGTGGCCGAACGCGGCGCCTATGACCAGGGCGTCTGGACCGTGGGCGATCTTGCCAACGGCGAGAGCGTCACGCTCACCATGGTGGCCACGGTGCTGGAAGGTGATGACCACACCAACATCGTGGTGGTCGAAGCCGATCAGGAAGATCCGAGCCTGGAGAACAACCAGGATACGGCGACCGTCACCCTGCGTGGTGGTGGCGTGGACCTCTACGTCATCAAGACCGTAGACACCAATCGTCCTGAAGTGGGTCAGATCGTGACCTTCACCGTTGAGCTGGGCAATCGTGGCTTGCGGGATGCCACCGGGGTCCAGGTCACCGAGAAGCTGCCCTCTGGCTACACCTTTGAGGAGGCTGAAACGACCTTGGGCACCTACGATGACGAGGTTGGTTTGTGGACAGTGGGTGATCTGGCCAGCGAGCAAACCGCTACCCTGACCATCAGGGCGGTGGTGCTGGAGGAGGGCGACTGGCTCAACCAGGTTGTCGCCACTTCGAACGAGGATGATGAGGATGAGTCGGACAACAGCGACGAGGCGTCAACCACGCCGCGTGTCCTGGGTCAAAAAGATGTACTCTTGATCCCGACGACCTCGATCCCTGCCCTTGCCATCCTGGCTCTGATGATGCTTGCCATCGGTGCCAGGATTCGCAAACGGATTTAACTGATCTGGAGGGATTTACGACAAGGGGCCGCGCTATGCGCGGCCCCTTGCTATCAAGTGAAGGAAAACTGAGGAAGTGTCAAAGGTTGGCTGGCGCTTGTTGAGGCGAGTGCTACCATGCCAATGCCAGTCGAGAAGGCACTAAGGAAGACGTGCCTTTAATTCGACCATACGCCACGCGAGTCAACAGAAACATGTCCAAAACGTCCGGTCCATCAGGGCCTTCCCGTGAAGAAGAGCGGCGGAAGGTGGTTGAAAGAACACGGAGCCGCATCGAGCGTTACATGACGCAATATGTCCCGGGAGTTCTCAAGACCGTGGTCATGAAGGCCACCCGCATCCGCGATGTCATCGCCACCAACGGTGGTTCCAGGGAGATCGGTGTCCAGTACCTGGAGCCAAGCGACCTATACCGTGTGCGTTACGAGGTGGCGACAGCGACGCTGGGAACACATTACATTTTTCTTGAATGCAGCTTGTTCCGAGTGCGTCTGCGTGTGGGTCTTGGATCCGATGCTGCTGCAACCGGAGACAGTTACGAGGGTTGGTTACAATTGTTAACAGGAGCCCTAGTTTCCAGCGGGTGGGATGTTATATTCTCAGATTTGGAGCCACCAAATTCAGTTGAACTGAGGGCTTCCATACGGCTACCCAAGGACTACATCATGGACAGCCAGATCTACATGAAACTTGCAGCACAGATTGCCGGCGCAGTGGGTATGCTGATTCTGGAAACAGGCAAGCATGGGTTTTACACGCTGCCAACTCTGCCGGATCGAATAGACTTCGATTGAAGATTTTCCGTGATGAGATGAGGTTATGATCAGGGGTTTTCAGCTTGATGTGAGGGGGGTAACCGCCGCCGAAATGGCATCACTTTTCCCGGCCTTGGCCCAGGTGCGCTGGCACCAGGCGCTCGGTAAGAGCGGTGCGGTTCAACTGCTTTTTGACACCGGGCTGAGCCTCTTGCTTCATGGGAAAACCGTCCACGAATGGTCTAGGTCGCTTGCGCGGCTGGATGTGGATGTCGAGGAACTGGCCTGGTATCTGGGCTTGGAAGACAGCACCCCTTGCCGTGACCGCTCCTTGGCCGGGCTGCTTCGGGAACTGGCCAACTGCCTCACTCCCTCCCTGCCCTCTAATGAGCCGGTCTTTGTTCCGGCTCAAGTGTCGGTCCCTGCCCCTGCAACGGCGAAGCTCGTCGTTGCCAACTACTTGCGCTGAGTCTTCCTCGCCGGCTTGCTGTCGGCCTTTGATGCAAGTAGTTCGATCTGGCGGTTCACGCGATCGCGCTCTTCGGCCAGTGCCTTTTCGTGCTGCGCGACTGCCTGTTCGTGCCTGGCCTCGATCTCTGCCAGGCGCTTGGTCAACTCCCGGTTCTGGCCATGCACCGTCGCAAGCTCCAGCTTGTCCTGTTCCCTGCCCTTCTGGTCGGCTTCCATCTTCTGGTGGGCGGCTTCCATCTTTTGGGTCAGGCCCTCAACCTGCTTTGAGAGCGAGTCGACCAGCGCCTGCCTGTCGGCAAGCTGCCTATCCAGATCCTTGTTCACAGCGCCCGCTGCGGCAAGGGCCTTCTCGTGTTCGTGCAGCAGCGCCTGAGCCTGGGCCTGGGCCTGTGCGGCCGCAGCTCGGGCATGTTCCAGCGCCTGCCGGCTTTCATCGACGGCTTGCCGGGCGGCATCGCGTTCACGCTTGGTGGTGGCCAGCTCCGCGTCGAGCCGACCGATTTCCGATTGCGCATGCTGAAGGTTGGCCTCCAGCTGCGTGCAGCGCTCTGTCAGAACCTGCTCGCCCTGGTGCAACGCATTGACACGGTTTTCCAACGATTCGCGCAACGCCTGCTGTGAGGCCAGTTGCTGTTCAAGGGCCTTGATCTGATTGGTTTGCGTGTCCAGCGTGTTCTGGATCTTCGCGGCCTCGCGGACATGCCGGGCCTGTGCCTTTTCCAGCTCTTCGCGTTGGGTCACCAGTTCGTTGTGGGCCACCTTGCGAGCCAACTGCATCACGCTGGAAACGGCTTCGCGCAGATGCTTTTCTTCCTCGGTTTCGGCCGTCAGGTTCGTGCCCATGAGCGTGGGGCCGTAATGCTCGTACCAGGCGGTGAGCATCCGATTGATGGTAGTGACCGATCCTCGATTCCCCAGGTACTCGCGCAACCCCGCATTCGTGGGTCGCTCGCCCTGGCTGATAACGGCGTCGATCGCGGACCAGACTTCGGCTTGGGTCAGGTTCCTGGTTGAGGTGCTCATGGGTTCGTTCGGATCTGGTGTGGGTGCGCGGACGGTCGGCCATCCTGACCGCAGGCGCCTGGCTTGGCAATCTGCGAGCTGGTCAGCGCAGGGATGTCATGACCTGGTGGGTCCGGAAACTGATGGTGCATCCGCCCATCCAGGAGTCGGCCAGCGGCCTTTTTACCAATGCGCTTCATGACCGCGTTCTGGTCATTGGAAGCGCCTTCCATCATGTCGATCGGTGCCCACTCACCCCACTGCTTGAACAGGAACGGGACGCCTACCTGTGCGCACTGGTCCCGGAGGCTTCGGACCCAATCACGATGAGTGGGTCGGGCGCGTTTGCCTGACTCGCCGCCGCAGATCACCCAATCCAGTGCTTCCAGTGCGTTGGTTCCATCGTTCAAGCGCACCGGATTGGCGAACACACCCTCAAAGCTAATCGGGCCAAGCATCGGCTCGATTGAAAGAAACCGCACTGCGGCCGGAACGGCCAGCAGTTTCGGGATGTCGCGGTCAGCTTCAGCCTGTGTGACCACGGTGGCTCCCAGCCATACGTTGGGCATCGGCCACATACAGCCAGGCTCCTGCAACCGCGACATGGCTTCCTGGATCATGTCGGCCGCGTTGCCAATCCGTTTGGTCAACAGCAGCCAGTCCAAGTTCGGCGTGCTGCGGATCAGATGGAACAGGTCAGCACGCCACTGTGGATCGACCTCGCCGTCGAACACATCCGCCAGCGAGGCACAGAACACGCGACGGCGGGCAGGACGAAGGCAAGGCTCAGGGCATTGCCCACAGGCAGCCTGTGGCCCGCTTGCGATGCCGCGCCACCCGCATCGGGCGCAGCTGTAAAATGGCTGGGCGTTCCACTGCAACGGCTTGCGCCAATAGGTGGGCGAGGTGCGAACCCGTGGCTGGCCGACACCCCACTTCACCACGCCGAATCTGGATGTTGTCTGTTCGGCGTAGCAGTGATCGCACGCGGGTGAAATCCGGGTGCATCCCACCCACGGGTTGAACGTGCTGTCGCACCACTCAATCGACGTGACATCAGCCATGGTCAGATCTCCCTATTTGTCATCAAAGTGGCAGGCCGGGCTGTGCGCCGGCAACCCGTCGCCTCGCCGTTTCCACGGCCTCGCTGTCCTGGTCGATGCCGACGAACCCGAATCCAAGATCGACGGCTGCCTTGCCTGTCGTGCCGCTACCGCACCACGGATCCAGTACCTCGCCACCGGGTGGGGTGACCAGACTGCAAAGCCAACGCATCAAAGCAAGCGGCTTGACGGTCGGATGCAGGTTCGGGCCATCCGCATTGCGCTCCTGTGCTGTGGGCTTGGCACAGTAGAAAAACCTGGCTGCACTGCCTACATCACCACGGGCCTGTAGATCCATCGGCTTGCGAACACCGTTGAATACGCGGCCACCGGTTTGCGTGGTCTGGTGACTGGCCTTGGTGTCGCTGCTGGCCCCGGGTGTATCTGGGAAGGCATCCAGCACCTGCTGGCTGCCATCATGGATGACATTGGAAGGCCAGCGCCCGAGCTGTGCGCCATCCTTCGCATCTTCGTCGTCAGAATCGCCCTGTACGGGCACACGGGCCTGCCCGATGTTGAGTGCTCCTGTCCCCCATCGAAGGACGTTGGAACGCATGCTGGACTCACTGGCGGGCTTTTGAGCCAGAACAATCGGCTCCAGCGCCGGCTTGAGAGCCTGCAAGCCGTAGCGCCACTCTTCCAGGCCCTCGATCTCCAGCTTCCGGGCTTTCGGGAAGCCGGTGCCGAAGATCCACGCCAACAAGGGATGGATCGTGAATCCGGCATCCTCGATGCGACTGGCCAGGCGATGATAGGTGCGGCTGCCGGAGAAGGCGATCAGGTACGCACCTGGCTTCACCACGCGGAAGACCTCGCGCAGCTCCGGCAGCGTCGGCAGCTCGTAATCCCACTGCTGACGCTTGAACCCCAGGCCATAGGGCGGATCGGTCACCGCTGCATCAAAGCGGCAGGTTTCAAGAGTTCGCATCACATCCAGGCATGCACCCTGGATGATCTGCGGCGAGCGGGCGTCGCCACTGCCGTCAGCGCGTGTCATGGTGCTGGCCCTTATCGTCGGTGAGCTGGAACTCGGGAACGAGGATCTTTTCGTTCCTGTTCCATAGAGCGCAGCAGATGCTGGCCACCGCGATCGGATCACCGGTCGCAAGATGAGCCAACAGCATCCGCGACAGCGATCGCTGATCAGTCGGGATTGGGCCTGACTGGTCGCCAGCATCCTTGCTGCGGTTGATCGCCATGTTGGTCTTCATCGCGGCCGCGAACAGGCCAACGCATTCTTCATCGTCCAGCCGCCGCACTTCATCGTCCGGGCCATGCAGCGCGATCAGCGCACTGATCGCATGTTCCAGTGCCTTGGCCGTGACGATCGCGTCAGGGTGGATCTGTGCGTCCAGTTGCGCGCCTGCATGCAGCTCGCGCAAGGCTCCAAGATAGTTCGGGTTCATTGCCAGATTCCTTGTCATCGTCAGGATTCACACAGGCCAAGATCGGACGTGCATCCGCCTCCTGCCTGCTGTTGGAAAAAGAGGTCAAACGCCAGCAGGTAGACAGCGGTGCTGTCCTTGCCTCCACTCACGTTGACCAGGTGCTGTGCTTTGATGCCCATCACGCCGCCCTCCGTGGCAGATCCGAAATGCCAAGGTGGAAGCCAGGGAATGGTCGAAACCGCTCAGCGCCAGCGCGCAGGTAATCGAGCATCGCTTCCACGACCAGCCAGCGGCGCCCGTTTCGTTCGGCTGCCATTCCGGTGGTGGCGGTGCCGCCGAACGGATCAACAATCAGATCGCCTACATCCGACAGGAATCGAGTGAGAAACTCGGGGATGGCAAGCGGCTGGCCAGCTCCGTGAACCGGCAAGCCCAACGCACGTGCATCGGCGCGGTACTGGTTGGAGTCCGCACAGGTGTGTCCGCGCACCAGGACATTGGTGGGGATCCTGCCGGCAGTACGCTGCCCAAAGCGGCCCGGATGGATCCGGTAGGCGCCGTCGCTGTAGCTCTGGTAACGCCGCTCGCCGCCCTGCCCCATCAGTTGCTGATGCTGCTGCGTGTGAGCTTCAAGGACGCGCCGGTTGTCTGACTTCACCTTGGTGGGATCGTTGGTCAGCCAGTAGATCGGCTCGTACCCCACGTTCAATTGCACCCTTGCCATCGAGGCCCAGCGGACCGGGCCAGGTGGCTTGGACGGGTTCGACCAAATCAGGGTGTCCATGCGATGCAGGCCGAAGCGATCGCACAACATCAACAGCAGCCGCTCCGCGTACAGGGACCGCGAGGGCAGTCCCTGCTCGAACACGTCATTGCCCAGATTGATGGCAAGGCTTCCACCAGGAGCCAGATGCTTGATCAACGGCTCCATGGCTCTACAGATGAAGTCGATGTAGGTGGCTTCATCACTTGGACCACCGTAGGCACGGCTCTTGCGCAGCGGGTATGGCGGTGAGGTAATCACCGCCGTGATCTGCTGGCCCAGGCCAGCCAGCACGTGTTCGCACTTGCCCCAAATGGCTACGCCAAGGTGAGTTGAAAAGGCGACAAGCCGAGTCGTGTCTATTGCTTCATGCAGGCCCGTTTTGGTTCGCACGGCCACGCGCCACGCGCCGCGCTGCGCGGGGTCGCGCTCGACCAGCCCCATGTGCTTCAAGGTCTGGATCTTCCAACGCACATCGCGCTGATACAGGTTGTGCTGTTGCCCTGATTCACCCACGGGCACCCGCCGGCCCGTCACTGCTTCATCCAGTCCGGCGCTTTGCGCCACCTGATCGTAGATCTCCCGGGTGGTCAGGCTTTGGCCTTCCGGTGCCGCCAGGAAGGCATCGGTGACATGCGGAAACAGGTCAAGTTGAATCGCGCCCGCGCTCATGATCTGACGCCTTCTTCCGGTGATGGCAGCGTCATGGCCATGCCCATGTCCCGCACCCAGATCGGCGTGCTGGACAGCGCGAAGGTTTGTCCGGTGCGCGCCATCAGCAAGGTCCGGCCGATCTCGGTACCGATGGCCTTGGCCGCTGCGCGAGGCACCGCGTTGCCGATTCGCTCGCGCCAGGCTTGATCGCTGTTGCCCGACAACACGAAGTGCTGTTGCGCAGCAGCAACCCTGTCCGCCTCCGCGATCTCGCCGGCAACCTTGGGATCGGTCGGCCACCGTTCCTCTGGATCAAACAGCGACTGCAATGCAGCGAGTTCCAGCGTGGTGAACGGCCGATGCCAGGTGCCGTCCAGGCTCTGGATCCTGCACACCAGGTTCTGCCGAGCCTTGGGCATGACATCAACATCCGCTGCTCCGGCAGCTGCCTGCACTCGATCATCGGCTACGGCAAAAGCGCCATGGCCGGTGTCGCTTCTGCCGATCACGGTGCTGGTCGTGTCATCGAGCGATGTCACCTGGTACTTGCCCTGGCCAGCAAAGCTGCTGTTGGAGCGAGGGTCGGCAACGCCGTAGGCGCCCATGTTGTTTCCACCGATGACGGTGCCGGCGTGCCCGGCCCAAGGCGTAATCGGGTACTTGGAATAAAGTGGACCCTGTGCTGGCCGTGGGTCGGACACGCACTGGCCCGAACCATGGGCGCCAGTCACTGTGCCGGCGCGGCCGCGCCAGGGCACGATGCGGAACTCGTTGTTGTGCTTCTTCGGCCCCGTGTGCCGGGGATCGGCAACGCTGAAGGTGCCCTGCCCTGGCGACTTCACCCCGATGACGGCGCCGGCAATGTCGTCCATGTGCATGACGCCGAACTGCTTGTACTGCGCAGCTCCCTCGCGATGACGCGGGTCGGCAACTGAGAACTTGCCGGTGGTGGCTCTGGCCGAGCCGGTCACGGTGCCCGCAGGATCTTCCCAGCCGTTCACGCCCAGCACTCCGTTGTGCCAACCGGGCACAACCAGGTAGTCGCGCAGGTAGCCATCCTGGACCACGAGCCGGTTGAGGCTGCGCCAGTCGCTCCCAGCTTCGACAAACGCCAGCCGCACCCAGGTCTTCCATTGCAGGGCCGGAATGCGGTGCATCGGACCACCACGGTCAAGATCGCCGGGCAGTGGCATCCGGCCCAGGACATCACCCACGCGCCCATGTGGGCGCTTGTGCGGCTCGTACAGGAACGGTGGCACCTTCTCTGCGTGACGGGCCACCATGAGGAAGCGGCGTCTGCGCTGCGCAAGACCGCCCAGCTCGCCGCAGTCATGCGTGGTTTCACGGACCACATATCCGTAGTGCTCCAACATGCTGACGATCTGGTCAAGCAGGTGACGACCACGCGATGCGATCAGCGGCACGTTTTCCAGCAGCAGGATCGGAATCGGATCGTCCTTGTAGGCTTCCAGCAGCAGCATGATTCCGCGCAACGTCAGCTCGTTCAGCGCCGTGTAGCGAAGGGTCCGACTCAAGGTGTCAGTCATCAGCCCGCTGAAGGCTTTGCACGGCGGACTGAGGAACACCGCGTCCGGGTGCTCGTTCCCAAATGCATGGTGGATGTCGGCAGGCACCGCCTCGCGCCAGCCTGCCGGTGGGTCTTTCCTGTGGAAGGCCCGGTACTGCTCCAGTGAGAACAGATCCAGATGCGTGCCGGCGACGCCGGTCAGCATCTTGAAGTCGTCCAGCCCGGCCGGATCCACGTCGATACCGCCGATGCAGCGCATGCGCGCCTTGGCCGTGCCGATGTCCGGACGGGCATCGTTGAAGCCGGCCGCACCAGATCCTGATCCGCAGAACAGATGCCCGTGACGGATCTCGAATTCAGCGGCCATGGGCAAGCCCTCGCCTGTCGATCATCCCGTTGAGCATTGCCAGCTGAGCCTGAGCGATGAACTGGTCCAGCTCAGCGCTCTTGCGTTCCAGCGCCTGGCACAACGCGATCAGACCTTCATCGCCATTGCGCTCGCTCGCGAGCTGGCGGGCCTGTTCGATTTCGATACCAAGCACGGTGGGTGTGCCTGCGGGCCTGTCAGCCCGCAAGGCAGGCGTGCATGTGTCGGGGGTGTTCTGCATGTCCATCTCCAAAGGGTTTTCGGGTGTTGACACGGTACACGGTACACGATACGGTACACGCTACGCAACGCCACCGATAAGGAAACCTAGCGGCATCAGGTGAACAAGCCGGAGGCGGAAGAAAACGACGATTTGACAGCCCGGAGAGGCGTGACGCGCCGGGAGGTCCGAAGCAACAGAGGGGTCAGTGCAAGGGCTTGCGCCTGTCACGCTGACCTAGCAATGTTCCACACAGGCGTCCAAACCTATTTCAAGAGGAATCAGTCAATGAAACTCACGAAGATGTTCTTTGTGGCTTGGGCGTTGTCGCTCTGTGGCTTTGTCGGCGCGGCTGCGCCGAAGATCGGTGTGCTCAAGCCTGAAATGAACGGTGTGTCCGCTCTGCTCTCCCCGGCGTCTGGCCAGATGAAGCGACAGGACGGACGCCCTGGGCAGATCAGCTTGGTAGCACTTGGAGAGGGAAAGTACCGGGGCACCTTCTCCGACTATGACGATGCCGGCGCACAAGTGTGGCTGGACTTTCACGGAAGTTTCGTTCACGCATCCGAAGAGGATGTGCTGGACGGAAAACACCTGGGTTCAATGGAAACGAAGCTGTTCTATGCCCCGGATGGGCAGCACCCGGACGACCGTTTCCAGTACGGAACCATCAACGTGATCTGGAAGACGCCGACCACGGCCATTGTCCGCGTGCAACAGGGTGACCAGAAGCCTGGCCGACCGGCCGCGTATGGTATGGATTTCCGTGATGAACCAGTCGCAAAGATGGCTGGGTATCACGAGTCCAGCCCCTTGGGGATGATCGACTTTACGATGCGCGTCCGTGTTGAGAATGTTGATGGAAGCGTGCAGGTGGTGGAAGGTGTCGCCCATTTCTTTGGAACACCCATTGCCAATCTCGCGCCCTTTCTCGCAGAGAGCACCCAGCATTATATCTACGGCATGTATTGCTGGACATGGCTGAACTGCCAACAAGATCTGATGCCCCTTCTTCTGGATGGGATGGGCTGTCAGGAAAATGACTATTGTCAGGTTGTTCTTTTGTGGGACAACGCAACCCGCAAGGGGACTCTTGAAGCGATGGTGCGTCCTGAAGGTGACTGGAAGACGTGGCATCGTGAAAAGAAGGGAGCTACGGGTGTTGTGATGTCGACCTACCCTGGTTCGGTCTTTCCCATGGCGGGTGTTGGACAGGCGTCGGGTGGGCGGACGATCAGCTTTGAGCTGATCCCTATCCAGGGAGCATATGGGTGGTTCTCTGATGAGGCGGCGCCCGAAGATCCAGTTGGCACTGTCGGCCCTGCGCCGGACAACAGTTGGTGACGGGCGATGGCTTGGTCACCTGCATCGAAGCGGCTGAAAGGCGTGGCTGAAACAAAGATCAAGGGCGCCGTCGCCACACTGGCGGCGCCCTTTCCAGGGGCATGCCCATGAGGGTGCCGGTCGCAAGCACACTGAGGCTGCGGTTACCGGGCCTGGAGTGGATCTCCCGCACGCCGGCCCGCCTGTACGTTGGATCCGATAACGAGCTGACCATCGTGTTGCGAGGCGGGTCCGCCCCTGAGTGGATGGCCTCGCTTGAACACCAGGGGATCGAGGCAGAAGAACTGCTTTGGAATCTGGGGATCCCTCCACATGAATCTGAGCCACCGGAAAGCCATAAGGCCCTGCTCCAAAGGGCGTTGGTTTTGATCCAGGAGCACTCTTTAATCAGTGAATGAGGTGTGAGCCATGAAGTATGTAATGAGCCTGCTCGCAGGCGTGATTCTGACTGTCACAGCATGCTCCCCTGGGGCCAGCGATCCCTATCTGGGGATGTACTACAACGACAAGAGTCCGAGCTTTTCAGTTGTTGAGATTGTGCGCGATGGGGACGCCTATCTCATGCAGGATGTGTTGCTCCATCCGGATCACACTGAAGTCCGAAAGATCCTGCTCAACAAGAAGGATGGACATCTTGCCTACCCCAACAGTCTGGGTGGCACCAGCTTCGTCCTCTCCGAGGACAAACAGACGTTGTATACCAGCAGCGGCAACATGGTTCGCATCACCCGTGAGGAGATTGATGCAAAGCTCAAGAAGATTGAGGAGTACCAAGCCATTGCCTCGGTGAACGAGATGGCCTGCAATGCTGAAAAAGCCGTCTACATGGAGCGTGTGAGGGGTATTTCCAACCGTGGTCGGCATGACCTTGCTATGCAGGTGTTGTACGAAGAATACACCGATAAGTACGAGGAAGCCGCCAAGGCCATTCCGGGTTGCCACAAGGACGGTCAGCCAGGCCCGGAAAAGCCGGTGCCCAGCCGTATAGCCAAGATCGGCAACGCTGACAGGCCCGCTGCTCCTGTCAGTACACCGAACTCGTCCAACAGCTACAGCCGTGGTCAGGGGGGTTAAATGTTGTTGTGCGTTACTGGTGGCTAACGAAGGATGGAGATCGTGATTGCCTTGATCTTTACGAGCGCCATTACAGCGCACACCGATACGCGGATGGTCGAGAACGAAAACTGTTCGTTGGGCCGGGCGAGTTGGCCGACACCTTGCAGGCCCAAGCCGACAAACTGTGCAGCTGTCCGCCAGCTGGTGCAGCTAACCAGGACGACTCTGAGGCATCAAAGTGGAGCATCGACACATGACGTACAAGATCAATTGGTTCTTAGAGACAAATTGGCCGCATGATAAGCCCACAGAGCCACCACTGACTGGAATGGACTGGACTCGGGTGACGCAGTTCCCCTTCCTGCCGAGAGTCGGAGACATGATTTCTCTCGGTGAAGGTGAGGATCCGCTTGAGGTTGAGTCTGTGTTCTTTTTCACTAAATCGACGTGCGTCGAAGTGCATGTGCACTTCAAGTTTGTGGATGAACGTTGTTCGTCAAAGTCTATGGTTGAAGCTGGCTGGATCGAGGGATGAAATGGCAAAGCTCAAAGTATATAGTGGCCTGACCCTCGGTCAGGGCCGAAAGGAGGTCCGCACGGTGGTAGCGGCACCGAGCTGGAAGAGGGCAGCAGAAATAGCCGGCCTTAGCATTGGCTTCATGCGGGATTATTGGTCTATCACCGGCAACACCAGTGAGATTGAAGCAGCGATGAAGAATCCCGAAACCCTTGTTCTGATTGATCAGTAGAAGCGCACGAAAGTGACAGGCCATATATGCCAGCCGCTGGCCCTTCCCATGGCCGACTCGGATCTGCACGCCGTGGATCTGGGCCGTGGGCTGCATCTGCCGATTCCAGATGAAGCAACGGTCGCCTTTGCGCAATGGAACGCGGATGTAGCAGACAGCTTCGCGCCCAACACCCACAGGGCGCTTCATTCCGCGCTGCGCGGGTACGCCCTGTGGTGTCAGCAGGGCCAACTTGCCGCGCCGTTGCCGGCGACACTGGACATGATCCTGGCCTACTGCGAGCACCTGGTAGCCGCAGGGCGCAAGCGATCCACGCTGGAGGCCCATGTGTGGGCCTTGAACCTGATCCACGAAGCATTGGAGCTGTCCAATCCCTTTGCAACAAAGCGATGGAAGCGTCGTTGGCCCGGGATCCTGCGCAATCCCCGGCTGGATGCCAGGAAGGAAAGCAAGAAGGGCCTGACCTTTGATCTGCTGGTGCAGGCGGTGGCCGCGATCGAGGATGACTTGCGCGGCCTGCGGGACGCCGCGCTGCTGCGGGTGGCCTATGACACCTTGTGCCGGCGCTCTGAATTGGTGGCCATGCGCTGGGAAGACATCGAGCGGCATGAGGATGGCACTGGCTTGGTCCACGTGCTGCGCTCCAAGACCGATCAGGAAGGCGTGGGCATGATGCGGTTCCTGCGACCCGACACCATGAAGGCGCTGGATCATTGGGGCCAGGCGCTGGTGCTGGCCGGTGCGCAGCTGGCCGATGCCGGTGGCGCCCTCTTCCGCCCGGTGCCCCGTGCCATCGAACAGTCAGCCAGCGCCCGACCGCTGTCCACGCGACAGATCCCCGAGATCATCAAGCAACGCTTGGGCGCCCTGGGATCCCACATCGACCCGGCTGACTATGCCGCCCACAGCACCCGGATCGGGGCTTGCGAGGATCTGATGGCCTCCGGTGCGGATCTGGGACTGGTCATGCTTGCAGGTGGCTGGAGCACCAGCACGCAGCCAGTGAAATACGCCCGCAAGCTCGATGTTCGCCGTGGTGCAATGGCAGCTCTGGCCAGCGCTCAGGCCGAAATCGGGAGTTGAACGTGGTTCTGTCTTGCCGTACAGTCGCGCATGGAACTGCCAACCACGTTGGCACCCGGCTCCGCACGCGCCGCATCGGAGCCACGGCCACAAGGCCGGGCGCATTCTCCGCAACACCCCGATCGGGCAACACATGCCCATGGGGTGTGTCGTTGTTCCGTGACGGGCATTTTTTGCTTTTCAGTCAAAGGAACAGGGACATGAAGAACTTCATCCGTTGTGATGACCAGGGCCGCGAAGTCGTCCCTGGCGATGACTACTGCATCGTTTACGATCCGGCCACCAATCTTGAGTGGCTGGCTGATCTGTTGCCGGAACCGCACAACTTTCATGATGCCGGCAAGGCTGCTGCCAATTTGGATCTCGCTGGCGGCAGTTGGCGTCTCCCGACATACCACGAGGCCCTGTCAATTGTGGACGTGACTCGCTCTACTCCGGCTCGCGACCCGGCTTTCCGAGCAACGATCAACACCTCGAAGTCGATCTCCGAAGTCATCTGGACTTCAACGTCTGATGCCTCCAGTCCGTTGGACGATGCCTGGGCCGTGTTTTTTCAGTTCGGTCACTTGGGCGTTTATATCAAGAGTATGGAATGGTGGGTCCGTCCATGCCGCATGCGAGGAGCAGCATCATGAACCAAGCCACTGCACGCAATGAGCCGTTCAAAGGCAAGCTCGCCGCATCCGTTGGGTACGATCTGGATGTGGTGGTTTTGACCTCTGGGAATGGCCGCTTCTACCTTGGAACGGCATCACGTATGGCTGGCCCGGAATCCCGCGAGAGTGTCGAGTATTGGGACTCCCGGGAAGAAGCAATCGAGGCATTGGAGACAGGCGACTGGACCCAGCGCGATCATCCGTGAACTAGACATACCTGATAATGATTTCGAGCCGTTGCAGCGGTTTCGCAAAGCTCTCATCGGCGCAAAGAAGTGAAAAAGTCCCAATGCGCGATCCTTCAAGTTCTCGAACAACGTCAACCGGCACCTTGAGGCAATTCACGAAGGTCGACACTTTCAAGCCCCCAATCGGGGGCTTTTTCTTGTGCGTGATCCGGCCAGGTGCCGGCGCCGTCGCGTGCAAGGAAAAGCCTCTGCAAGGCACACGCATTGCCCATCGGGTGATCGCCGGTCCCGTCCCCATACACCGGCAAGCGCGCAAGCGCTGGGGACGTTCTCCAAGAGGTACTGACATGACGCAATCTGAAATGTTTTCCGTGGATCCCTTTGAGATGGCCTTCATCGGCATCGGGATCCAGCAGGGTCTTGACGAATTGAAGCAAGAGCTTCACCGCCTGATGGTGAAGTACCACCCTGGCGGGATGATCGAGTTGGTCCATGAGTGTGTCGGATTTTGCATGAACCAGTTGAGCAAGGTTCCCGACAACATCGAGCTGGATGGTGTATTCGCTTACGAGGTGATCGAGCCACTGGCAAAGTGGGCGGTGACCACCCGCCTGCAATCCGATGCCCCGCTGCGCGACAGTGATGGATACGCCAAGCTGCTTGATCTGCTCGCAGATGTGGCCAGTGTGCCCGTCATCGAGTGCACGATGGATCCGGCTGGACAGCTCACTTTCCTGAAAGCCTCGAAATGGCCGGAGGGTGTTCCACCGCCCAGGATTGTGGTTCGGGATGTCCTGCGTCACCCCATCGGTGAGCTGACGCCGGGCAACTGCCACGACCTGGAAAAGGTGAAATCGTGGTTCCAGAAGATGACGGAAACGGGATTGCTCTTCCATCCTGATGACGATCCGGCCACCGTGATTGCCAGCGCCAATGATGAGCGGACGTTCACCGATGCTGAAGCGCGCCACCTATCTACGTTGATGCCACTGCTGTTCAAGAGTCACGGCGATGTCATTCACGAGGTGGCCGCACGATGCATCGGGGTAGCCTGATTCATCACCTAACTGGCTCCTGCTGCAATCCCTCCTTCAGCCCCCATTCGGGGGCTTTTTCTTGCGCGTGATTCGGCCAGATGCCGGTGCCGTCGCGTGCATGAAAAAGCCTCTGTAGGCACACGGATTGCCCATCGGGCGATACGCCGGTCCCGTCCCCATCCACCGGCAAGCGCGCAAGCGCGGGGACTTTCTACGAGGTGTTTACCATGAACCTGAAACAGAAGGTTGTTTTCGTTGTGCTCCAGGCCCTGGCCATGCTGGTGACCTTGTTCACCGGCATCAAGGTTATGGCCTTCCGTCCCAACTCCGGGACGGGCTTCATGTTCGCGATCGAATCGCTGGCTATGGATAGCCCTGTCCTGACCCGGGATCTTCCGGAGACGGCCAGCACGATTCGTCGTTGTCTTGCAGCTCGCAAGGCTGTCAATCACCTGATGAGCAGTCATCAGGAACTGTACGTCGACGGCACTGCCTAGACCTCATCGCCGCCCCTCTTGTGAGGGGCGGCCTTTTCCTCTATGGAGGCCGATATGGCTACTGAAACAAAACCCAAGTTGGACGCCAGGATGAGGAAGGCATTGCTGATCCTGGAAGAGGGCGGCAAATGGCACCATAGCCTCAAAAGCAATCGCTACATTGGCCGCGAGCAATTCGCGGCGTGGCTCGAAGATGATGATCACGTCATCTGCAACGGATTTGGCATGGCGACCTTTCTCCACATGAAGAAATTCAACCTGATTGTTCGGGACTTCACTGTCCTTCCAGGCTCAGCCTGGCAACAGGAATGGACGATCTCGCACGTGGGCCGTGAGCTTTGCAGGGAGCTGGACGATGAACAGTGAGCAGATGCCTGACACCCAACCCGGCCACTACTACGTGAGCGTGCTTGATGGTCGCCGGCATGCGCTGGCACTTGGCCCGTTCACGAACGATCATGCGGGCGCGCTGGCCCAGGTGTCTGCGGTTCGACGCCTGGCCAATGAGCGATGGCCCGAAGCTACGTGGTGGGCCTACGGCACGTGTCGGATCCCTTCGGAGGTGCAGTCGCCGCCGAGGGGCAAGATGAACGCGGACTTCCCTACTCTCTTCGATACAAGGAGCTTCTCATGAAAAGTGATCCCCTTCTGGTGGATGCTGTCATTGATGCTGCCCGGCAGGTGGTCCAGCGCTGGGAACATGGTGATCTGGCAGAGGCTGTGCGTGAGCTGGATCAGTCATTGCAGATGCTCGATACCGCAGGTTCTGCGAACAGCGCAAACATCCTGATCGGTGAGCTGTTGGATCAATGTCAGGACGATCCGGCCTGCGCCCAGGAGCTGCGACCGCTGTTGCAACGCCTCCACGATGTTGTGGTAGGCTGACCGTGAAAACGGCACCTCAGCGTTTCTGAGGTCGGCGCACCCGCATCCAACCTGTGCCAGGTCCACAAGGACCGGATGCATACTCAACCATAACCCCGAAGGGACATTCCCTTCGGGATGTCTCTTGGGGTTTTCCCAGGAGACACATGATGGAACTGATCGTTCTTTTGGCTTGTAGTGCTGTCGGGATTGTCATTTCCCGCTGCATCATCTTCCCCCTGCTGTCGGCCATTCAGACCGCCAAGTATCAATCCCAGGCCAGTGCTCCTGGTCGCTATCGCAAGAGCCGCTAAACGCGGAACTTTTGGATCAAGGAACACTCCGGCCTATGCCGGAGTGTTTCATTTCTTCGCTTTACCGCCCCGGCGGATCCGGGCTTCCTGATAGGAGCAACATCATGGTTATGACCAAAACCGCAGCGATCAAGGCTGCCTTTGACTCTGACGAAAAATCCGTTGAGTCCCTCATCACCCACGCTCTCCAGGAACTCCGCGACCATTCCTGTCGAGTTGCTGAGCGACTTGCTCTCCGGGAGCAGTCAAACTAATGGCTGATGCCATCATCCACCTGCGCGTCCCAGCGATCACCAAAGGTTGCTGGATTCGCGCAAGCCGAGCCGCTGGCATGCGGCTCACAGACTGGATCGTTGACGCCGTGGAGGCACAAATGAAGCGCCAATTGGCAAACGTGAGCATCCCCGAAGGTCTGTCGTTCGCGGATCTGAAGCTGTCCCGCAATGCTGACGGCAGCGTCAGCTTTGATCTGGCGGTCATTGAGCGCATCTGCACTGCCAGTGATCTACCCGTGGCATTGTTCCTCGATGCTCCGGAGGACAATGTTTCTGGTTTGATCGTTGCCTGGTATGAGGCACACCGCCAGCAAGGTGGAGCGCCTGACATGGTGGCAGAGGACTTGATCGCCGAGGTGATCGCCGAAGAGCAGGCAGGCCAATCACACAGCCTTGAACCAGGGCGAGCCTGATTGCACTTTCTTCTGACATACACAAGCCCCCGACCTTCACAGGCCGGGGGCTTTTTTTTGGCTCTGTTAGCGTTGCGTGTTGGTAAAAGGCCCGACACAAAGAAAAGGGCCTAGAAACAGGCCCTTTTAGATCAAACACTTAGGTTGGAGCTGGAGGCTACTTGGAGGCCTTCTTGGCCGCCTTACTCTTCTTGCTCTGTGTTGCAGTCTTGGCCTTCGTCAACGAGCCCAGCCAAGCCGCCATGATCTTGTCGGCGTCAATGCGCACCTGGTCCACAATGGCCTCTCGCTTGGCCTTGTCGTGCTCCTTGTGTGCCTTCTCTACCTGTTTGGCGAGGTCGGTATGAGTCTTGTCGCTCCGGTTGAACACCGGCAAGCGCATGTGCTTGAAGATATCTCCAACCTGGATAGCCACATTGTGGCTCTCAACGAACTCGGCCACCGTGGTTGAGTTGAGAATGCCACAGAGGTAATGGGCTTCGGCCTTGTTGTCCAACGCCACAAAGAAGATCTTGTGATCTGGAACATAAGGGCGCTTGCCGACGAGAGGAACATTCGCGCTGCCGGCAACAGCCGCGCTGAACTTACCTGACATTTCAGCCCAAATGACCTTCCAGGGCTTGAAAGTGAAGTCGCCGACATTGTAGATGGCGTAATGTGGTGCGCCAGTCTGCTTCATCCTGCCCCGATAGGTGGATCGGTTCTCAAGCAGTCGGCCTGGGGCCTTGTTGAAGCCTTCGAGATACGTCTTTGTGCCTTTCAGGATTGCGTATTCGCTTGCGGCCTTCTCGAAATCGGCTTTCTTGATCCCCTTGTTCGGGACGATCGCGAACAACTCTTCGACGGGCTTTAGATAGCAGGGTTTGAAGTCAGCCGCACCTTTGATCAATGGATAAAGCCAATCGGTCTCAACCCAACCCTTGCGCTCCGGTCCAATGTCCTTCTTGCCCGCTTTTGGGCGAGACGCGATTTGAATCTGTTTGGTTGTGCTGTTGAAGCCGAGTTGCCGCACAAAATAGACGCCGTTGAGGTCCACGGTAATTCCCTTGCGTCCCTCCACCCATGGCTCTGCCTCGATGACAGACATCGGTTGAAGTGCCTTGAAACGCCCGGGTGAAAGGATGGCCCATGGAGAGCCTGTATCTGTGTCTGAAACCGGATTGGCCTCCATGTCCGTGCGAGTGGTCTTCGACTCCACTTGTGGCCACGTCAATGCAGGATTGATACTCCTTCTTTCGTCCGGCTTGGCATCCCAAATCTTGTAGGGCACCGGGTAAGCAGGCGCTTTTGTGGTCTTCTCGAATACCGCCACTGCGGTTTTGTTGGCCGCGTCCGGGAATGGCTTCAATGCTTTCAGATCGTCCACACTGACGGGAACGAGATTGCCCGTGTCATTGATACGGAAGTTCCGGAACCCTGACGATGACGGGTTTTGGAACACGGCCTGGGTGATGACGAATGCCAACTTGCCGCCATCCTTCAACCACTTGTCGCCCGTGGTGTAGGTGATCATGGCGGAAATATCCAACTCGTTGCCGCCATGGTGCTTGGTCTTGGAGAAAATGTCGTAGCCCTCGCATACCGTCTTGACGCGGTTACGGTAGGCCTCCGGGAGACTGGACCAGCGAACCCAGGGCGGATTGCCCACAATAGCGTCAAACTTCCCAGCCGTGGCCGACCAGAAGAAGTTGCGGACGATCCGGAACCAGATCCCGTTCCAGCTCTTGCGGTGGAGGGCAAGCACCTGGTCGTAGGTTTCGTGCAGCGGCAGCGACCACTCGGTGCCTTCCTCCGCCGACACGAGCCCGCTGGATAGGAGCAGTCCCTGGACCACATGGAACTCTTGGTCTTGTTCGACCTGCTCACCCATGACTTCAAGCACGGCGTCCAGGCGTTCACGATTGAAGGCCAGAGGTGCTGGCAACTTGATCTTCAAGTTGGCTTCGCTGCTCCCGATCTCGTAGGGAACAACCTTCTGCCCATCGACCGGATCGGGGGCTGGTGAATAGATGGCGTCCGCGAGCAACACTGGGATTTCCACCGCAGTTCCCGGAGCCTGTTTGAGCAGTTCAGCAATCTCCATGAGGAAGTTCACGCGCGCCGTCTGGACAGCCAGGGGATTGAGGTCGAACCCCCAAACCTCGCTGCACAGCGCTTCGATCGTGGTAACTGGGTCGAGACCTTTGCCCTGGGCTTCGGTCTTCTTGTGCCGCAATACGGAAATCAGGAAGGCACCTGATCCACAGGTAGGATCCAGGAAGCGCTTGCCAAGCCAGTCCCCGTTCTTCACCCGGTCAACGGTGAAGTCCACCAGCCAGTCGGGCGTGTAGAACTCGCCCAGGCTCTTGCGTAGCGTTTCCGGCACCAGGTCCTGGTAGAAGTCGCGCAAGGTGTCGCGCTGTCGATCAAGGTGATCGGTGCGATACAGGGCCAATGTGCCCAGCAGGGCTTTCAGCGATTGAACGAGAGCCGATTGGAAACGATTGTCTTTACCTGCTTCCAGATACCAACTGAATATCGCTTCTTCGACGAATCCGTTGATATTGGAGGCGCTGAACAACCCTCCGCGCTCAATGTCGTAGTCGAGCTTCTCCAAAAGTTCCTGTGGGCCAAGCAGGGCACACATTGCTTCTGCTGGCGACTTCTCTGCCGACAGCCCATGGGCGGAGACGATCTCCGCCGCAAGCAGCTTGATCAACAGGGAGTTGTAGGAGTGAATGACGAAAAGGCGACCCGCCAGGCTGTGCTGCTTCGGCCCTGTCCATTTGAAGTTCAACGCCTTGTCGATGGCTGCTACCTGGTCTCTCGTCAGGTCCGCAACCTGCCCGTAAAGGCTCTTCCATTCCTCGTAGAGCATTTTGATCTTGGAACTGGCAGGATCCTTCAGCGCGGCAGACAGCGCGTCGGAGAACACCTGCATGACGTCAATGGCAACTTGTGCGCCATGACCAAAATCCCGGATGAGGTTGGTCGATTCAACTGCTGGCCGAAAACTGTCTAGGCAAGCGTCAACCACCATGCCGAACGAATGAAGAGAGAACGGCAACAGGTGGCCCGAATGGATAACTCCAGCGCGCACCTGGGCAAAACAGACATGATCGCCGTCGATGGCAATGCCGATGTAATCGGCTTCGGGAAGGCCTTCTTGCGTTGACAGGCGTTGAATGTAGGGCAAGAGGCGCTTGTCTGTTGCTTCCTTGAACTTGGAGCTGGAAGCGCTGCCCTTGAACAGGCCCGGCCCTTTGAACTCGATGACGACATTGTTGTAACTGCTGTCGCGCTTCTGGCGTTCTGCGTCGAAGTCGAGCCCCGTCGCCTCTTCCAGCGCACTGACCCAAGCCAGGCGCACTTCTTCCTCTCCGTGCCAAGGCTTACGCCGCTTGCGCTCGATCGTCTTGAAGGCTTTCAAGACGACGGCCGGGTCGGCTTTCTTTGCGGCAGTGGGCTTTCCAGCCATGGGGGATTCTCCGGTAGTGAACTTACCTTTTTCTACCGGAAATCTGGCCAGTGTCAATGGCCCGATCTAGTCGCCCAACGCCCCCGTCAGGAACTTCCTTGGGCTCGGCTTGGTGGCGGGAACGTCCAGGTAGCGGTGCCAGCCCAGGCAGTTCGGCAGGTTCTTGGTGGCAACGCCACGGAAGCGGAACATCCACCCCTTCAAGCGGCTGTCATAGGCGTTGACGTTCTGGATGTGATAGACCTCGCCCTTGCGCTTCTTCTTGGGGTTGGCGGGCACGCAGCGCAGTTCAATGTCCATGGCCTTGGCAAGCGTGCGGTAAGCACTGGCGTTGTCGGAGCAGAGCACGACGTCCATGGCAAGCGCAGGCACGAGTGCCTTGCCAATGTCCTTGGCCGTGCGCGAGGGAAGCGCCTTGGTCAAGGTCTTGCCAGTGGAGCGGTCGCGAGCAACCAGCACCTGGATTTGCTCACGCGACAGACCACGCTGGCTGGCGGGTTCGCCACGGCGCTTGGCCGGACGGGGCATGTCCTTCTTACGGCCCTTGAAACTTTCCTTGAAGAAGGTTTCGTCGGCTTCCACGATCCCGGACAACTCGGTCGGGTTCATCTGGCTCATGGCTTCCAGGAAGCGATGACGCCAGCGGAAGGCAGTGGGAACACTCACGCCCACCCTCTTCGCTCATGAGCGAGTTGCGCCGTGAGCGAATGGGCATCAGTGCCCCGCGACTGGAATTGGCTTTCTCGTTCCGTCAGTGGCTCGGTCGCGCAGTGCGCGCCGAGGGTCAACCTGATCGCAGGATCTGGGTCTGTGATGGACGGCTATCAGACAAGCAACACCAGTACCTGACAGGCCCCTGTCGGCGGATTCTGCTGCCCTACGAGCGACAGGTCCATTTCGCCCTTGTTGGCAAGTAAGGTCCGCTTGTGACATGATTCATGGGCAAAATGCGCGGAATCCGCGAAAATGACGCGCCAAACCATTGCAGCGAGACGGTCATGACGGTCTATCAATTCCCATCACCCGGACAGAACCCCACTCCTGGAACGGCTGCGGGCACTGCTCCGCAGGCATCCCTGGGTGTCGTAGGTTCGCTTACTCAATTGCCCGGCGTCTCAGAGCGCTATGCGCGCAAGTTGGCTGCTGGCTCCCAGCAGCTCCACGGCGCCATCCGCATTGCGCGTCAGGGCAAGGGGGCCTTGCTTCAGGTAGGCGGCTTCTCACGCCACTTGGATGAGCGTGAACTTGTCTGGCTGCGGGATCGCCTTGAAGGCATCGAGGCCGATCTTGAAGCCGAACGCTACTTCGCAGTGGACTGAGATCCATGCGCCCGATTGCTGGTCACCGCAGTGTCACATTGCCAAGCCATCCGGCTGGGCGTAGACTCGGGCGAAAGCAACACCAACAAAACAAGACAGCCCACAAGAGGCTGACAGCTCCGACACTTTTGCTTAGGTACGCGCCCTGCTACGGGGCGAACAGCGAGGACAGTATGGTTGGCGACCAAGCCAACGCCGCAACGATTCCCTTTGTTGGCGATCATCCCTGCACGGACCACGCGATGGGTCTGGCGACCAGCCGTGTGCGTCGTAGGCGTGCAGTCGGTGATCGAGCCATCAGAACCCCAGAAACGAAAAACCCGCGCTGGCGGCACGGGTTTTTCAGGAGATGGTGTTGTGATGTGACAGAGGGTAGACGATTGACCCAAACCCGAACCAGACACCAAAGCCCCAAGGGACGGCGCTATGGTACTTCGGGTCAATCGTCTGTGCAAGCCTTTTTTATGTGGATGGGGGGGGCATGCTGGCGGCATGCAGTTACCTGCCATACATCTGAAAGGCACAAAGCATGTCCACCGGGTAGGCCCACGCCCCCCCGGCCCTCACCGGCGATAGCCAGGTCGGACCATGCGATCCTGTTGAGCAGGACACCAGCACAGACACGTCTACCTTCTGCCTCATCGACAACGCCCTCTCCCCTGACCGGGAGTAGGAGCGAATGTCTGACGCCCTAGATCCCGCAAAGCGAAATTCCCCGCTGGCCAACTCTTCGCACCGCGCCATCCGCTGGCGGCGGCCGAGTGGCCATGCCAATCACCCCAAGCTCCAGGAGCTGACCATCAGCCGCTTGCTCGATGCGGTGGAGAAGGTCACCTCCCATCGCACCGCCATCCAGAGTTGCCCGCTGTGGAATGACCTGGGCAACCGGATCAACGTCTTTGATCCGCCGCCGCCCCCGGATGAGCCGACCGCGCCGGCGCCAGGTGAGGATCCTCCGGGCAAGAAGGCTCGCAAGAAGGGAACTGCTCGCGGCCGCAAGCGTGCGCTGCGCAGAGACGGAGGCATCAACCTCATCACCGTGCTGTGCGTCTTGATCTGGAATGCCGACTACTCCAAAGCCACATCCAACGGGTACATCGGTTTGCCACTTGATCGCGGCTCCAACTCATGGGAGCCGCACACATGGAAGCGGCTCTTCGAGTTCGGCTTTGGTCAAACCATTCCCGGAGAGCTTTCCCTGGCCCGCATGGAGCGATGGACTCGTGCTCTTGCCGAAGCCGGTCTTATCAAGACCTATCGGCGCAAGCACATGTACGAACCCGGCAGCTTCCAGGAACTGCCGGCCGTCAAGCTCCTGACGCCCGAGATCTTCAAGCTCTGCGGCACCTTTGGCGTCTACAAAGCCATGCGTCGAGAACAGCGCAAAGATCAGGAATCCGAGCGTTCCAAAAAACGATTGGAAAGCATGGGCAAGCTGGTCGATCTGGACAAGCACAAGAAGAAGGTCGCCAAAGATCTGCCTGAAGGTGTCCAGGCCGAACTGATCCAACGCAAGCAGGACACATCGAGCTGGCCGCCACCCACGGAAGGTGTGCATGACGCCGGCAGTGCGATGGCACACCTATCCAAGTTCTTCGGCAACAAAGTGGCAACCGATCCAAATCCTACTGAGTGACGCTACACGCGGCACCGGCGCTTTACGCATCCTCTTCCCACTCAAGGCATTCCGGCGACGCCCCTGGCTCCATACGGAGCGAATTAGGGCGGTTGCTGGCACCTTTGGGTGATCCCAACGCTCCTCAACCACAACAAATCAGCACTTGATCGCCAGATCCGGGCTTGATTGCCGTCAAGTTGGCCAGCTTGTCTTGCCTTAAACCTCGGAACCCTTACCAAGTCCGATCCGCAGCACCCAGCATCGCTGCTCTAAATATGGGTTTGATGTGGGCAAAACGTGGGCTCTACAGCTCCTCCTATCTTTCAGATAGCTCTTAACGACCCGGTGCCCACTTCGTGGTCACCAAATTGGATAGCTGCGCAACGACCGGAACCAATCCTGGACACAGACAGGGGCATCGCCTTCGGCGATACCTCCTGCCCGGCAAACCGGATCACGGGCAGCAAGCTGCCCGCGCTCCGGTGCGGGCGCGCGTGCGCGTCTGTTGTGAACGTAACTGGCCTCTTCCTGCTCAGGGTCAGCAGTGGAGTGGGAAGATTTCGGGAAGGTATCTGTAGGCGGTGCCTTGATCGCCCTCGATGAGGCAGTAGCAGGGGTCCGCTTCCGCCTGACCGAACCCCTCGATGCTCACCTCCGTTCGATCACGGTGCGCAGGACAGCGCCGGTCGCTGGTTTGCCACCCTCACTACCGAGTTCGATGACCATGTGGCCGATGCTCGCAAACCCCTGGCATGTAAGAGCAGGCCCGATTGCGGCGCTACTAGCGCCACTACACCCGTCAGCGGGATGCGGCCATGCGCCGGCAGGGACTGGATCCGGCCAGGGACACGCGCATCGAGCCATCCGGCCGCATGCGACGCACCCAGGCCCGTATCGGAAGCCTGCATGCCGGCATTGCCGATGCGCGACGCGATCACCAGCACCATCGAAAGAGAACTTGCTCAGCGTGATGAAACAAGAAAGGGCCTGTCGATCGACAGGCCCTTGGAAGGTTCCTTCTGGTGTGGGCTGTGAACTTTTAGCCGGATGGCGCCAGAGTGACTCGATGCGTGATTTCAGTCATGACGCCTGTCCAGGAATCGACGGATCCCGGCTCAGGTATTGGGCTGGAATAGCACTGGAGCGTAAAGTCATAGTGAGTGGGATTCGTGGGATGTCGAGGGAGATTCCCAACCTGAAACCCATTGGCTGGATTGGTTGTGGCTGGCCAGGCCCGGTTCCATCCGCTTACCGATGGCTGTGACCGACTTCCCCAGCACTCTTCGCTTGGGATGGCTGTCCAAGTCAAACGCGAGGCGATATCGCCTGCTGGCACATCACCCAGCGGCGCCGTGATCGTGATTGTTGCCGGCGAGAGGGATGAAGCAACACCGATGCCTGGACACTCGCCATCGGAGTCCAGCACGCAGTCAACGTAGACATGGCCATCTTCCGCATGCTCGATGGGGCTTACGATGGGCACTGCCGCCCGCTTCACACCACCGATATCGACCTGTGTCGTTTCGGTGGCGCCATGAATGGGATCGACGTTCCTGATAGCCAACTTGCCGCTGGCGAAACATGACTGGCAGCCCATCAGGAGCGCCAGCGCCACGGCGCATTGGATCTGATGTTGCATGAGCGTTTGGGTGGTCATGGTTTCAACTCCCTGGCGCAAGGGTGACGCGGTGGGTCTTTTCCACTACGGCGACGATCTGTGATCCCTGCCAGGCCGGCGTG
This sequence comes from Denitratimonas organivorans, assembly GCF_037478135.1. NCBI lineage: Bacteria > Pseudomonadati > Pseudomonadota > Gammaproteobacteria > Lysobacterales > Lysobacteraceae > Denitratimonas > Denitratimonas organivorans. The sequence goes on along the minus strand of NZ_JBBHDV010000014.1, from coordinate 15,556 downwards.
TTGGAGTAGCAGCGCAACGTGAAATCGTAGTGCGTCGGGTTCGTCGGATGCCGTGGGAGGTTGCCAACTTGGAAACCAGAGCTTCCCGTTGTTGCAGCTGGCCACGCCTGCTGCCAAGCGGTGACGGTTGGGTTTGAGCCGATGCCGGCGCACACATGGGCGCTTGACGTGTTCCAACTCAGTCTTGCCGAAGTGTTGCCTGCCGGCACCGTGCCGGTTGGAGCCGTGAAGTTCAGGCTTGGTATGCCAGTGGCAGGCCCGAACAAGGCTCCTTGACCGACATTCGGGCAGTTGGCTTTTTGATCCAGTTTGCAGTCAACGGAGTAATTGCCTTGTTCATCCAGGCTGATACCCGAAACCATGGGTAGGGCGAGTCGGAATGCCCCATCATGATGAGCCTTGGCATCATCAGGCGCCCCAGGAAGGGCGTCTACGTTCTCGAAGATGAGTTTCGTGGGTGTCTGGCTATGGGCACTCGAAATGCCCAGGCTAAGCCCCAGACTGAACAGCACCAGGTGCTTGAGGATCGAATAGGTCTTCATGGTTCTGGCCTTATGCGTCGCATCTGACATTCGGGTTGTGGTGTTTCATTTCCAGAAGGAAATGTTCCCTGATTGCGGGCGGGATCCCCGTCAACGAAACACGTCGCTGCCCTGCCCTGTCACCAATGGCCTGGGACAGCCGCATTGCGGCGTCACAAGCCCGATTCCTGATTTCAGCGTCTGTGCGTACATCCGGATCGGTAACGAGCAGCAGCTGCGACAGCACTTTCTCTAAGTCACCAGGAAGTGTCTGCGGGGCATCATCGTTCCAGTATTTGATCATGGGATCCATGCTGATCACTCCCCTGCTTGCGACAGGTCAAAGGTAGTCTCCAGGCGCTTCAAGAGTTGCCCGATTTCTCCACTCATCAAGGTGAACGTGGCATCCACCTCGGCCACAAGGGATTGATGATCGTCGTTCGCAAGTGCCTCTGTAGCTGATTCAAGGAACTTGAGTTTCCTAATCACCATGTCTTCGCCAAGCACGAACGAGAGCCGCTCATCGAAAACAAGCCCGAGTTGGAGGCATTGCTTTCCAACCTTCAGGTGCTCCTGGATTTCGGTGGCGTCCATTTCCTGGCGGCGGCACTTGACGATGGCGCCGGCATCCACCGGATCCCGGAGTTCACATTCATCGCCAATCATGAATCCTTCCGGCAGCGCGTCACCTGCGAGCCAGCCGGTCATGATGGCTCGGGGGCTGGATTCGGCGTTGACCGGCACCGCAGGAAATGATCCAAGCGCCTCACGAATGGCTGACACCACCGCTTCCGCATTCTTGCGGCTGGTCGTATCCACCACCAACCAACCCTGCTTCAGATCCAGGTAGGCCCCTACCCGGCTTGGACGTGCGAAAGCCCGAGGCAGAAGATCCGTCAGGACTTCATCTTTCAGGCGCTTGCGCTCCCGACCACCTGCACTGCGACCCTCGCGTTCGCGCAGCTCATCGAGCTTTTCGGCCAGGGCTTGATTGAGGACGGCGGCGGGCAGGATCTTCTCTTCACTGCCCAGATTCAGCAGCAGGCAGTCACCAATCAGCCGCGAGAGTTCTTCTTCCCCCCGGCCGAGAGGTGAGACAAAGCCACGGGTGGCCAGCTGCAAGGGGCCGAGTGGGCGAAGTGCGTGCTCGGGCAGCCGACCAGGCAGATCAGCCAGGGCACTTCGGAGTTTGGGTGCAAATCGGAACAACGTGATATTTCGGAAGAGCATGGGGTCATCCTTGTTGTGCGGTTACTCCACGAGTGGTCACCGTCCCTGGCTTTCCATTCTCATCTGATTGTGTATGGCGGCAGCTTCCGTCCGTTTGTTCTTTGCTGTATTTGGAGCAGCCCCAGAAATAGCCCTTGGCGCCCTTTTTTCTGGACAGCAATCCACTTTTGCATGACGGGCAGATGTACTTTTCGCTGGGAAGGGTCCGGAGCTTGCCCTTCAATGATTCTGGAATCATTGAAGGGCGGGGGGGCTTGAAACGATTGATTTCACCGTGGAGCAACACGTGCATTTGGAGCATCAGTTGCTTGTAGTCCATCTTTTTCTGTGCAATCTGGTCCAGCAAGGATTCCACTGAGCGGGTGAAGTCGTATTCCAGAAACTGGAAGTTGGTCACCAGCATGTTGACCACCAACTCGCCTTTCGCCAGTGGGGTCAACTGGAGCCGCTTGTTGCTCTTGACGTACTCGCGATCTTGTAGGGTCTTGATGATGCCGGCGTAGGTGCTCGGTCGGCCGATCCCAAGGCTTTCCATCGTCTTGACCAGGGTGGCTTCAGTGAATTGAGCTGGTGGTTTGGTCATCCGTTTGGAACAATGACCCTTGACCGGTTCATGCTGCGATCGAGCTTCGAGCTTTGGCAGGGGCCGGTCGTTTGATTCATCCTCGTTATCGCCCTCTTCTGCCACTGGCTCATCGAGCATGGCCATCCAGCCCTTGTCCAACAGCACCTGGCCGCGAGCAACGAAGGTAGCCTCGCGTCCCTCGGGGCTGGTGCCAGCAAGCGTGACGGTAGCGGTGTCAAAGACGGCCGGTTTCATTTGCGAGCAGATCGCCCGCAGGCGGATGATCTGGTAAAGCCGTGCGGCGTCTTGCCCCAATCCGTTCACTTCTTCGACGCTGACATCGGTGGGTCTGATTGCCTCATGGGCTTCTTGCGCCCCCGCTTTAGATCGGGATTTTTCGACCTTGGCGGGGATGCTGTCGGCCATGCCGACTTGCCTCAACCAGTCCCAGATTGCGGTTCGACCTTCTTCCGAGATGACGGCCAAATCCGTTCGGTGGTAGGTGATGGCACCTGCCTCAAACAGATCCTGTGCGGCCTTCATGACGGCGCTTGTTGAAATCTTGAGCTGCTGACTTCCGACCTGTTGCATGGTGGAAGTGATCAGTGGCGGTGGCGCCTTGCGCTGCTTGCGGGCTTCTTCCACATCGGTGACGCGCACACGCGGAGTCTTCGCGATGTCCTGGGCGATGGCTTCATCGGTGCAATGCGGCAGACCTTCGGCGTTGTACGGGGTGCTATCCCAGGTTGCCGCCCACGGCAGCTCATTGGTGATGAAATCCAGTCGCACGACATAGAAGGCGTGTGGCGTGAAATTCCGGATCTCTCGGTCGCGTTCGACAATCAGGCGCAATGCCGGTGACTGGACGCGCCCTGCTGACAGATCGTTGAAACCGGTGGCTGACTGGAGCAATGGCGACACCCGGTAGCCGACGATGCGGTCAAGTACCCGGCGAGCTTCTTGGGCTGCTACCAATGGGCGGTCGATGCGACGCGGAGCTGCGATGGATTTCTTGATTGCCTCAGCGGTGATCTCGTTGAACGCGCAACGCTTGGGATTGCGCAGTTTCAGGGCTGCCTCAAGTCGTGCGGCTATCGCCTCCCCTTCCCTGTCCGGGTCGGTGGCCAGGATGATGTCTGATGTGCCAGCCATCGCTTTTCTGATGCGTGCGATGACCTCTTTCCCACGCTTGCTCAGGACGTACTCTGGCTGGAAGTCTGGCGCCTCGGGGATGAGCGTCGGTGGAAGATCATCAATGTGTCCTGCCGATGCGACGCAGCGATAGCCCTTCCCCAGGATGCCTTCGATCTTCTTGGCCTTTGTGGGCGATTCCACGATTACGAGCGTACTCATCACCCTGCCCCAACAGGTGGCGGCGGCGGGATCATGGAATCCCGTTTTTCAGTGGCGCTGGTTACACGGATCAGTTCTGCACTGTCCCATTCACCACTGCCCTGCTTTGCCTTGATGAGTCTGGTTTGCATGGCGACTTCAAGCAGCTGGCCTTGCAAGTCCGTGTCGATCTCGAAGTCCACAAAGTACGGAGCTGGATTGCTTCCACGCTCTTCCGTGCTCGTCCACTTGCGCTTTAGTGCGGCACTGGCTCCGACACGGCGAGTGATCGCGCCGACATTCGGAAGCGAAAATTGTGCGCCCAGGTTTTTGACATCATTGAGCCAGATTCCCAGGAGAAGGTGGATGGGATGAGTCTCACCGCCCGTCGCCTCTTCTACGTTCCGAGCAACAACGGGCACCCGCTGTTCCATCAGCGCTACCAGATTGGTGATGGCGCCCCTGGGCTTGCGCTTGTTGAGCGCGATATCGAATGTTTCCAGGAAGGTCTTTCGGGGGATGAACTGAAGATCCGTGGCCCGGCTCACCTCCCGGTTGTTGATATCCTCCAGGGGTTTGATTCGGAGCGTGCCAATGCCCTGGATCTTCACGTCCTTGCCGCGCAGCAATTGTTCCCGGACGACTCTGGCCACTTCGTTGATGAACTGTGTGGCTTGGCGCTGGGTCATACCCGTCTCGAACGTGAGGCCGCTGACGACCTGTTGCTGAGACTGTCGGCGATACCCTACGGGGGGTCTTTTACTGGCGGTGCTCATGGCAGTTTTCTTTGTCATCGTCTGGTTCTACGTCGCAGTTGGCCGAAAGCCTGGTCAGCGCATTGACCCACTTGCGGCCTGATTGATACCTCCTGAGAGACTGGACTTTTCCCCCATGCCTGATTTGCGAGAACCTGGCCATGTCGGCCAGGTTCTCGAAGGTGCTGCTCATCTGTCAGCCTGCTGCGGCGCGAGCCGGTTCAGCTTCTTGCGGTGCGCCCCTGCGAGGCTGCAACTGGAAGCTGGCCAGATCGTCAATCGTCAGGTAGACATCCGACAGGACAACCTCAATGCCGGCCCCATGCTTCACGCCACTGTCATCGGTCCATGGGTCGGTGCTCTGCAAGCGGCCCACAATCTTGACCATCTGACCCTTTTTCAGTCGCGCTACACGATCGACCAGGCGGGCGTTTTCTTCGTTCCCGAAGGCGACGCATCCAATCCAGAAGCTGTCGGTGACTTCCCACTCGCCATTGTCAGTGAAGCGTCCGGTTTCGCGGATGAGCCGAAACCTGCTGACCTTCACTTCCCCCTTTTCCAGATGGGTCACCTCAGTGATGCGACCTTCCAGTTCAACGGTGTTCTTCGTATCCGTCCTTGCCATGTCTTGCTCCAGTTTTGGTTGGTACTGCTCTTGGTGGATCCGGTGTGGGTCACCGGGGTGCTGCTACCTCGGAATGGGCATGTTGCGTCAACCCTTCCAGATGGATTTTGTTTTTGATGATGATCTGTCTGGCCGAGTGCGCCATGGATGACTCCGTGTTCAAGATCACCAGCATGGATGTGACCAGGCCGAACCAGTTCCTCAATTCATTGGTCATGTTTTCTTGACCCAAGACCTCGGGCCAGTCAGCCATCGTGATCCATGTCCTTCCCTTGCGAGCGGTGCGATAGCGCCACTGGATAGCCAAGGTACGGACGTTCTTCTTCCCGCTGATGCCCAATGCGAAAGGGAGCTTGAGGCTTTCGACATAGTTCTTGATGTCCAACTGAAGTTCGCGCATGGCGTCCTCAATCGCATCCAGGGCCGCGTCACATTCGGCCAATTTGGCCGCGTATAGCGGGAGAAGCTGTGTCGGCGCGAGGTTGGTGGTTGCGCCACCGCCATCACCGAACAGGTCGTTGAACTTGATCTGATAGCCCCGGACGACATCCCAATGGTTCCTCTCTCTTCCGGTGCTTCCAGTAAATGGTGAACGTGCCATCGCGTTCGGTTCCCTCTTATCGTCTATTCTTTGTGTGTGCCGAATCCGCGAAGATGACGCATCCTATCATTGCACATTCTGCGTCTCAAATTGCGCGGATTCCGCACACTGCCCCAACCGATACTTCTTCAACATTCACGATTGCGCCATCCGATCACCGGCCCAGGTGTGGGGGCAACTTGTCGCCCTGCCAGATTGGATCAGGCATCGAGCCGGTTGGGATGCGGAAGTGTTGCTTCACGAATGCTTCCAATTCGGCTGGTACAGCGTTGGTGCTGTTCTCGCGCTTTGCCCCAATGATGCTCTCGCGCTCCAGGAACAGCCGGGTGCCTGACCAGATGAAGAAACTGATCGACCGCCACTGCTTCATCAGCCGGTTGATCTCGATGAAGATCGCCTCCTTGGAGGGGATCAGGTTGTTCAGCTGAGCGTGGCGATACCGGATGGTGCAGCGATCAGCCAGCACCAGCAGATCAAGAAGCAGATTGGCGTACTGCGTTGAAATGAAGATCGGGTCATGCGGGCGTGCGATCTCTTCCGGGCGCGGCGTTGCCCATGACAGTTCGCGATGCACCAGCTTCATCCGCTCGATGCGCAGGCCATCCAACTGGTCCATGCGTCCGATCAGGTCTTTCTCGAATTGCTGCATGTAGGCGTATGCCAACAGCAGATGGAAGTCGGCCCACGGGTTCCCGCGATTGCTGAGTGACACGGCCTTGCTCAAGGCGCCGGCGCAGGCGAAGAATCCAGGGATGAAGGATTTACCGCCCTCGGCCTTTCGCCCCTTGTACATGTCCATGCCGTTCATCGAATGGAACTCGATGACGGGCTGGCTCATGATCGGCCCGACCTTGCCGTCGATGATGGCCGACCGGTTCGTCTCGTTCGACGCATTGTTCTGCTTGTCGCGCAACGCGACGACCTGCATGTACATCTCGTAGTACGGGTTCAGCTCATCGGGCTGTTTTCCGAAGACGAAGAACCCCTCTTTCCGCAGGAATGCTTCACAGCGGTCGATGTTGATCTTCGTGACCTGGGTGTCCGGCGTGATGCCGGCATCACCGATGATGGGCGGCTGGACTTCGGTGTTGGCCACAGGGGGCGGGATGATGCTCATGGTGATCTCCATTCAATAAATCTGATTGCGCCATCCGATGGCGCTTGTGGTGATTGGTTCAGGGGTTGCTGGTGGTGGAGCTGGTTGGAGCAGGGGCTTGATCGTCGGTGGCCGACTCGATGCTGTGAGCGACCAGGACGCGCATGAAGGTGATCAGCTCCTTGGCCAGATGCTCGGTGGCCGGCTGAGTGTGTGCTTGTGCCAGGAAGTTGAGCAGCGGGTCTTGGGTTTCGGCTTGTGAGGTGATGTGCTCCACAAGAGATGAAACCGGTTGGGGCAAATCCAGTTCTGCGTGTGCCTGGCGCCACGTGGCCATGGAGCTGCGCAGCTGCGACATGCGTTCGGTGCGAGAAACCCGTTGGCGCACCGGCGTGCTGGTTGCCCCATCGGTGCTGCTTGTCCCAGGGGGTGGCTCTTCGACGGTGGTGCCATCTGATGCAACGGGTTCGTCAGGCGTTTGAATTGATGCAGGCGGATCCTGATTGGGGGTTTGTTCGGTTGGGATAGGCGTGAGCAGCATGTCCCAGGATGGCAGTTTGATAGCGCTTCCACCGGGTCTTTTGGAGCCAAGGTTGGTCCAGACGGTGTGAGCTGTTTCATCGTCCAGGCCGATGGCGTCCTGGACGCAGAGGATCCAGTGTGCGGTGATTTCTGCGGCGAAGGTGTTGGGGTCTTCGTTGGGGTTGGTGTCGCAGAACTGTTTGGTCCACTCGATGCACAGGGCATTGAATTCGTCGGGGGACTCGGACTGCTTGAATGTGCAGTAGACGATCTGGCAATCACGGTGGATCTGTCGCAGCAGGCCGATGCTGTTGTGCCCATTGGTCAGCACACGCGGGTTCCACTGGATGACGGGTGCCAGTTGTGTGGTGGTGAACAGGGCACGCCCGATGCTTTCCAGTGAGCGGATCTTCTTGAACCGGCCTGATTCTTCGAGCCGGCGTGCGAAGTCGCGATTGGACATCCGCGACCCTTGCTGTGCCTCCATGAGGTTTTTGAGGGTGGTCAGGCCGTGTGCGGTGTCGGCCCAGATGGTGTCCTCGCGTTCGAGGTTTTCATCCAGATGTGCCTCGAAGATAGTCATCTCGCTCTCGAACGGCTCGAAGCGAGTGATGGGCTTTGCAAACTCCGGGCGTGGTCGCGGCTGGGTGCCTTCGGGCAGCTGCTGAGCCAGGGCATCGTAGTTGTCGACGATATAGTTCAGTGCGCGCAGGCGACCGTTGCCGCCCTTGGCCACGATGAAGTGGGCTTCGTGTGGCCGCTTGGTGATCGAAATGGGGTTGATCAGTCCGGACGTGAAGATGGACCAGGCCAGCGATTGGATGGCGTCGTCGGCGTGGCTGGCCAGTCGCGGGTTGTTGTCATAGGAGTGGATGTGCTCCAGGTTCACGCGGAACTGGTCATTGCGTTCGGTGGGGATGATGACGCCGGGAATCGGGGTTTCTTCCAGCATCTGCGTGATGCCGGTGTAGTCCTGGTTGTCGGTTGCCGGCGTGGGGTCCGGGGTGCTGGCTGGCGCACCGGATTGCGCCAGTGAGGTCAGATAGTCGTCATCAAACTTAGGCGCGTGTCGGCGCTTCTTGGTGGTCATCATGCTTCTCCGAGCAGCTCATCAATCAGGGTGTCGATGGTGGCCCCGTGGTTCTTGTCCAGGACGTAGACAGGCTCCATGGCGTTCGTGGCGTTCACGAATGCCTGGGAGTCGGGGATGTAGGTGTCCAGCAGCGAGACACGTTGCAGGGGGGTGCCTTGGGTGCGGTGCGGTGCAAGCTGTTGCTGGAGCATGTCCAGGTAGGCGCTGCCGCTGGTGGTGTGCTTGCGCAGGCGTGACACGACCACGGAGATTTTGAGATTGCGGTATGGCGCCCAGCGTGGCGCGTTATCCAGATTTCGCGCCAGATCCGATGCGCCACGAATGAAGGCTTCGACGCTGAACTTGTCGGGCACAGTGGGCGAGAGGATGGAGTCGGCTGCGATGGCGCAGGTGTAGCTGATGATGCCGGGCGTACCGCTGGAGTCGATGACCACGTGGGTGTAGCCCAGGTTGGCCTCGCGCAGCGCCTGGATGGCGACCAGCAGGCTGGTGTGTGATTCCTGCGACTGATCCAGCAGAGACTTCAGCTCGTCGTTGCTGATGTTGGCCGCGACCAGATCAAGGTTCTCGATCTGGGTGGGGGTGATGGCTTCCTTCGGAAAGGGCGCATCACTTTGCCCAGCTTCGATGACCTGCCGGTAGCCGGCCTTGATGGCGGCGGCCAGCGGGTATGCGGTGGACAGATTGCCCTGTGGGTCGCCGTCGATCAGTAGCACGCGGTTGCCGGGGCGCCGTGCGAGGTTGGCTCCCAGATTGGTGGCCAGGGTGGACTTTGATGTCCCGCCCTTGGTGTTGTAGATGGTGATGGTGTGCATGGATGTACCTGTAGGTGATGTGTTTGTTATGGGAAATGTGCGGAATCCGCGAATCCAGTCTACACAAATAAAACCCGGTGTCTATCTTTTTCTGCACCGAGTGTCCGCTGAGCTGACACTTTCGGTGGTTTCGGTCACTGCGCGGAGTGTCCGCTCAGCGGACATTCCTGCTTGCCGGTGTGTCTGTCCTGCAAGTGTCCGCTGAGCGGACACTTCCTACAGGTCGCTCAGATGCCCTACCAGGTGGTGAAGCGAGTCCGTGGTGATGTTGCTGAAGGTCAGGGTGTAGGTGCTTTGGTCGGTGGTGTCGGGCTGGTGTTGGAGGATTGCTTCAAGGATCCCGTGCAGGGACTCGATGCCCCATGCCTTCAGGGTGAGGGTTCGGTCTGCCCCGCTTCGCGACCAGTTGATATGCACCGGGCATGAGAGGCGTTCGGACAGCGATGCGCTCAAGGCTTCGACGGCGCTGTCGGTGGTTTCCTCGGCATGATCTGGCGTAGGTGTTGTGGCGTTGGCTGCGGGCGCCTCGCCAGCGTCGTGCATCGCGCCTTCTTGCGGATCGTTCTGTTTGAGCAGCTGCCGCAGTTGCTGGATGGAAAGGCGTTCGTCCTTGATCAGGTCTGCCCATCGGTGCTGGTCCGGATGGGGCAGGGCGAACAGGAGTCGGGCATGTCCCAGGGTGACCCGGCCTTGTCGGACCAGGTCGCGTAGATGGGTGTCCGCAGTGTGCAGGCTGATCCAGCGCGATACGACCGATCGTTCCAGCCCCAGCACCTGACCGATCTGGAAGTCCGGTAGGCCGGCATCACGCAGGGTGGAGCAGTAGGTGTCCAGATGCGGGGTAGGGTGGCTGTGCTGATGCAACTCGCGGATGGCAGCGATGCTGTTTGCCGAGGTTGAGCCTTCCTCCAGTGCAATACAGGGCAGGGGGGTATGGCTGTGCAGCGGTACCGCCCACGGTGAAATGAGCAGGGCGGGTTGGCGCACCAGATCGCGCAGGACCAGGCCATGCGTGGCGGCCGCAGGGTAGGGCGACATGAGGGTTTCAACACCCGCCTGGAGCTTGTGGGCGCTGGTGGTGAGCAAGGGCAGTGGTTGGCGGCGTAGCGGCTTCATGGGTCACCCCGTTATGTGGCACGTGCCACGCAAGGGTAGGGTGGTCCGCTGCCGGTGTCCACTGTGTGGCATGTGCCACATAGTGTGGCGCAAGCTTGCCGCAGCACACCGGGCTTCCGTTCTTGGCTATATTCGCTTCGTCAACGGCACCTCAGCGTTTCTGAGGTTGGTCTACCCGCGTCCAACCTGGACCAGGCTCGCAAGAGCCGGACGCATTTTCACCAACTGACAAGGCAAAGTCAGTTGCCGGATACTCGATTCAGGGAGTCCGGACGGGTTACACAGGCCCGTGCAAAGAAGCCTCGCTGTCACTCAAGGTGGCAGTTGTAGAGGTGAGTCGTCTGAATCGTGCCCTGGGCAACAATCCCCAGAGAGGGCTTCCCGCAAGGGAAGCGCGATGGCACAACACCCGGCGATTTGGCCGCGCAGGGTGAGACTGGAAGCTGAACCCTCATCGGCAGCGGGGGATGTGTTGAAAGCGCGGATGCGGCGCAACGAGGCCCATCGGATCAAGGGCAACATGCTGGATCGGTCCATCTTGGATGGACTGACGTGCCAGGGTAGCGCCTGGATACACACGCGCCCCGACCAGCACCCTGCACGGCCATTGCCGCCGTGCAGGGACGCAAGGGGATGTATGCTGAACACTACAACGGCACCTCAGCGTTTCTGAGGTCGGTCCACTCGCATCCAACCTGGACCAGGCTCACAAGAGCCGGATGCATTCTCAACCTAACCCCAACCCTGACGGGAGACAGACTCTCCCCGACCAGGGTGGTGTTCTGTCTTCTTGGATGGGTCTTTATCAAGAAGGAGTCTTCACCATGGGTAACTTCTACGACGCGCCACACGGCCTGGGCAGCATGTCTGCCCAGGAACTGGACCACATTGCTCTGGAACGGGGTGGCGTGGTTCGCTCGATCGGCTATGGTTATGCCCTGACCGGCGAGGTGGGCGAACTGCCGGGCGGCTGGACTGCCCGGTGGATCAACACGCAGGGTATGGGGAACCACGGCACGCTGGTGCTGTCCCCGCTGACCGCCCGCGCTCGCGGGGTTGCCCGCGAGGGTGCGATCCGCTCGTTCGAGCGGGCCGGTCTGACTCGCCTTCAGGCCCAGCGCCTGTACCGCGTGAAGGCGCGGTACAAGCACGAGCTGGTTGGGGTATTGGCCGATGTCTTGGTCAATCCCGGCCAGGTCTTGGCCATGCTCGCTCATCCGGGTTGCTACGGATTTGGCTCCGGCCGGTCCGAGTGGTCCCGCGCCTGGGGCGCAGCGTTCGGCCCGGAAGGGCTGGGGCTGTCAGCACCGCGAGAGGCGGAATTGGCAAAGATGGTCAGCGCATGCGTTGGCTGACCATCACAGAGGCCCTTCATGGCTTCTGATCTTCCCCCCACAAGCCCCGGTCCGCATACGCAGGCCGGGGCTTTTTCATTGACGATGCTTGCTGATTGTGGCAGTGTCGCCGTACACGGCATCGCAGCGTCTCTGCGATACAGGTTCCGCACGCGCCAAACATCGGGACCACGACCACAAGGTCGGGCGCACTCTTCACCATCCCCTGATCGGGCAGCACATGCCCTTGGGGGCGTGATGTTGTTCCGCGACGGGATTGTTCTGTCTGAAACAAGGAGCAACACCATGAGCCTGTCACAAGGTAGCCGGTATCCGGCTGATGCAGTGGAAGAGTTCAAGGCCACCGGAAAGGTGGTTGGGTTCAAAGTTCAGGACTTCCGCACCGACAAGACTCCGGCGCTGCCGGAAGTCATCGAAGCCCTGAAAGGGCAGTTGGAATGGATCGGCCCGCCCGATGAGGATGGGTTCCGTCTGACAGTCGGAGACTGTTGGGAGGATGCTGAAAGCACCATCACCGACCAGGCCAACAAGGTCTACAAGATCAAGGCCACACTTGATGGCACGCCGGAAGGCAAGCCGATCTTCCTGTTTGTCTGGGAGGGCGGTTGCGATCCGGCTATTGATCTTCTGGATCAGGACCAGGACTGGTCCGAATACCTGCGCTCTGCCGATTGTGGTGACCTGGAGTTTTCGGAGTATCTGGAAACCTACGGCCTGCACGCAGAGGCCATCCAGGAGCTGGATCAGGTCGAGGATGACGAAGATGAGACGCAGCCCTGCCGCGTCTGGGTGTCCTACAACTACTATGCAGGTTCCCTGGGCCGTCCGGCAGATGGCTTCCTCACCGAAGGGATGTTCAACGGTGATGGCCGCTATGGTGGCGATCCTGGACAGCACTATTTCGAGAACGCAGCAGCAGCTCGGGAGTGGGTCGAGGAGCAAAGCGAAGGCACCTACTACTTGAGCCACGGCGAGGCCAGCAGGCCCGACTACTTCGTCTGTCGCTGAGTTGTCAAGGCTCCCATTTTCAGCCCCCATTCGGGGGCTTTTTCATGTGCGCGAGCCGGCCCGGTGCCGGCGTCGCCGCGTGCATGAAAAAGCCTCTGCAAGGCACACAGCATTGCCCATCGGGCGATACGCCGGTCCCGTCCCCATCACCGGCAAGCGCACAAGCGCTGGGGACTTTTTATAGAGGGTTTCATCATGTCCAACGAAGTTGTTGAACACACGCTCGCCTTGGCGAGCATCGCCGGGATCCGCGAGGTTCCCGAAAGCCGTCGTCTGGCGACCCTGCCCCGGTTCTTTGGACCGAGGATGTACGTTCAGGCAGAGAGCACCATCTATAACATCGCAAGTGGGATGGTCAGGAACTATCGGGGTGCCTACTGGCACTACTACACCCGCAACAGCGACGCCTTGATTCTGGTGCCATCGCTGGGCGAGCCGGAAGACTTGTTCACCATCACGAATCTCGAAGAGGGTACGGAGTACCGCATGCACGCTGATGCCATCGGCATCAGCGTGTGCCTGTTCGCGTACAGCCAGCTGTCGTTCTGGTGTGACCGCTTTGGCGTGAGTCAGGACACAGAGCGTTTTGCTGACCTCTATCATGCGGTCAGGGACGTGGCCTGCGATCACCCGCAGAGCCAGCACATTCTTCAACTGATCGACTAGGAGCACAGGCATGAACGTGGACAGGCAAATGGCGCTGGACGAAGGCGTCGCCGCATTGCATCGGCTTGCAAAGGTGGCCCTGAATGACTCAGGGCAGTGTCGGTTCATCGCCCGGTTCCTGCTCGGCCTCTACAACGGCACGCGCTTCCCGTTTGATCTGACGGATCTGCGGGCGGTTGATGGCAACTTGTTCGAGGACTGCATGTTGGTCCTGCGGATGGATGCGCGGTTCACCGAAAAAGAGGTGCATTGCTACTTCACCGAAGGCGGGGCCTTGTTTGAAGAGATGGCAGCCCGCTGGATGGTGCAGGATCACAACGAATTGCGTATCGCGGTCAAGACCGGTGTGCGCGAGGTGACCAAGTACGTGCATGAGGGCCTGGGTGAAAGAGCGACTGGCAAGGTGCTTGTCTGTGGCCACACACCCGGCTACCGGAATGTGTCCGCCACGCTGGAACTTCGGAGCGATCCGGGTGCCGAGCCGGTCACTGTAAAGGCCGACTTCGACAACGCATCGTGCCTGGCCTTGTTTGAGACGATCCGCGACGCCCAGGCCACGGCCTGGGGGTTGGGAGATCCGATTGACAAGAGGCCGGGTGAAGTCCGGCCAGGGTGGATGAAGAGCCTGGCCTGACCATCTCTCGCACATGAATTACAGCCCCCTTTTCAGGGGGCTTTTTTATGGAGGACGATCTGATGCAAACCTATGAGATCAAACAGGTGAGCTTGGGACAGAACAAGGGCGCACCGCGCATCTTCATCGAGAACCATCGGCTGGGACAGGCGGGCTTTTCGCCAGGTGTCCGGTACGAGGTTAAAGTCGATGAGGGGCGGGTGGTGTTGCAGCTCAAGGAAGACGGTGATCGCGTGGTGTCAGGGAAGGCGCGAGGCGAGGTGCAGGTGCCGGTGATCGACCTGAACTCCAACCGCGTGTTGGGTCAGTTTGCAGATCACGCATCGGTCCGCCTGGTGGTGCGTTACGGCCAGATCCATCTGCTGCCGCTGGCCTCGCGCAAGCGGGCACGCGAGCGACTTGATCGACTGGTCAACCGGCTGGAAGAAGGCAAACCACTTCGCACCGCGTCGGTCTGTCACGGCGGTGGTGTGCTGTCCAAGGCGCTGCACGATGGATTGGGTGCAGCGGGCGTGACTTCGACGTTGGTCATGGCCAATGACTTTGAGCCAGGTGTGCTGTTTCAGGCATCGCTTCACAACCCGGTCTGGAACAAAAGGACCAAGGCGGTTGCAGCTCCGCTGCAAGAGATCGTCACCGATGACTATCTCTTGGGACAGGTGGGTGAGATCGAGGTGTTGGAGGCGGGTTTGCCGTGTACGGCCGCATCGCTTTCAGGTCGCGCCAAGAAGCATCTGTCGATGGCCGAGGCCGATGAAAAGGCCGGACATCTGGTGGCCCCGTTTCTTGCACTCATCAACCGCATGCAGCCTGCCATTGTGGTGCTGGAAAACGTACCGCCTTACCAGAACACGGCCAGCATGTGGCTGTTGCGACATACGCTCCGCGATTGGGGGTATGTGGTGCATGAGGCGATCCTGGGTGCGCAGGACTTTGGTTGCCTTGAAGATCGCAAGCGACTTTGCATGGTGGCGGTGACCACGGGCCTGAGCTTTGAGATCGAGGCCGTCAAGCCGCGATTGCACAGCAAGCCGCGTGTGCGTGATGTTCTTGAGCACGTGCCCGACGATGATCCGTCCTGGAAACAGGTGGCCTACCTGAAAGCCAAGGAAGAGCGGGACAAGGCCGCAGGCAAGGGGTTTCGCATGCAGCTGGTGGACATGGATGCCACCCGCATCGGAACGATCGGCAGCCAGTACATGAAGGCCCGCAGTACCGAGCCACGGATTCCGCATCCTGATCCGGATGATCCCAGGTCGCGGTTGCTCACACCCGGTGAGCATGCTGCTGCCAAGGGTGTGGATCCGGTACTGATCACCGGCATGCCGGCGACAAGGGCACATCACCTGCTTGGCAACGGCGTGTGTCCTGCGCCGTTTGAGGCAGTGGCCTACTGCCTGGGTGTGATGCTCACTGCGATGGTGTCGAAGATGACAGATCACGCGCCGGCATTCGCCGCCGCCAGATGATCGCAACACCTGCTGTTTTCTTGCCCCCGTTCGGGGGCTTTTTCTTGCGCGTGATCCGGCCAGGTGCCGGCGTTGTCGCGTGCATGAAA
The DNA here is from genome assembly GCF_037478135.1 of Denitratimonas organivorans. Classification (NCBI taxonomy): domain Bacteria; kingdom Pseudomonadati; phylum Pseudomonadota; class Gammaproteobacteria; order Lysobacterales; family Lysobacteraceae; genus Denitratimonas; species Denitratimonas organivorans. The sequence goes on along the minus strand of NZ_JBBHDV010000014.1, from coordinate 64 downwards.
AAGCCTCTGCAAGGCACACGCATTGCCCATCGGGCGATCGCCGGTCCCGTCCCCATCACCGGCA
>NZ_JBBHDV010000013.1:0-116539 GCF_037478135.1 Denitratimonas organivorans | reverse complement strand
CGGACGATTGGGTACGATTCATGGCGGACTCCTCCTTTCATTTTGGTTTGCGAACGATGCCTCCTCGGCTCGCCGCACTCTGGCACATCGCAATGCCGTCCCTGGGAGGAGGAGTCCACCCCATCAGGTAAGGCGCCGCCGCACCCGGGGCCGGCCTTCTTCATCTCCATGATGTCATCGCCAGCATGGATATCTCTTGCCCGGCCACACGCACTTATCCACCGACTCCCGCCATCAGACCCCATTCCGACCGGAATCAGCCAGCAACATCCTGCACGCGATATCCAGATACAGCGCCGGCAGGCGTTGCAACTCGTCCACCGGCACGTACTCGTCCACCTTGTGGATGCTGGCATTGAGCGGCCCCAGCTCCACCACCTGCGCACCGAGCGGCGCGATGAAGCGGCCATCGGAGGTGCCGCCGGCGGTGTTCTCCTCAGGCAACTGGCCGGTGTGTTCCAACACGGCAGCGCGCACCGCGGCACGCAACGGGCCGTCGGCGGTGAAAAACGGTTCGCCGGAAAGATGCCAGTCCAGCGTGAAATCGACATCGGCGTCGCGCAGCATCTGTTCGACCGCCTCGCGCAGCGCATCCGCGCTCCAGCGTGGCGAATAGCGGAAGTTGAAATGCACTTCCAGCGCGCCAGGAATCACGTTGTTGGCACCAGTGCCGGCGGCGATATTGGAGATCTGGAAACTGGTCGGGGGAAAGTCCGCATCGCCCTCGTCCCAGCGCTTGCCCGCCAGTTGTGCCAGCACCGGCAAGGCGCGGTGCACCGGATTGTCGGCCAGCTGCGGATAGGCCACATGGCCCTGCACGCCGTTGACCGTGAGCCGCGCCGACAGCGAACCGCGACGCCCGATGCGCACGGTATCGCCCAGTTGCACGGCGGCGCTGGGTTCGCCGACCAGGCAGGCATCGATGCGCTGCCCGGTGGCGCGGAAATGCGCGGCGACCGCGCGCACGCCATCGATCGCATCACCCTCTTCATCCGAAGTCAGCAGCAGCGCGATCGTGCCCGGATGGTCCGGATGCGCGGCGACGAACTGCTCCAGCGCCAGCACCATCGCCGCGACCGAGGCTTTCATGTCGGCCGCGCCGCGCGCGTAGAGCCGGCCATCCCGGATCGTCGGCTCGAACGGGTCCTGGCTCCAGGCCTCGCGCGGGCCGGTCGGCACCACATCGGTATGGCCGAGGAAGCACAGCACCGGGCCACCACTGCCATGCGTGGCCCAGAGGTTTTCCACTTCACCGAACGGCAGCTCGCGGATGCTGAAACCGCTGTTCCGGAGCCGCTCGGCGATCAGCGCCTGACAGCCGGCGTCCTGCGGCGTGATGGAAGGGCGGCGCAGCAGTTCGCAGCAAAGTTCAAGGACATCGGACATGGCAGCAGGTCAGGATGGAAACGGGGAACAGATCAGCCCGGAACGTGTCGGAACGTCGCCGGATTCCTATGCATCGCGCCTCAGACTCCGAAGCGCTGTTTGAACGCCGCATCCTTGAAGCCCACCGACACCACGCCATCGGGCGTGAGCACCACCGGGCGCTTGATCAGCTGCGGGTATTCCTTCAACAGCAGCTGCCACTCCGGATCCGAACCGGGTGTCTTGCGGTTGGGCGGCAGGTTGCGCCAGGTGGTCGAGGCGCGATTGATCAGTGCATCCCAGCCACCCAGCTGCGTGGCCCAGGATTTGAGCGTGGCCGGCTCGATGCGCTGTGCGCGGTAGTCGCTGAAGCTGTACTCGATCTCGAATCGCGTCAGCCAGTTGCGCGCCTTGCGGCAGGTGTCGCAGTTGTCCAGGCCGAACAGTTGCACGCTCATGCCCCGCTCCGCAGCAGCTCATTGATCGAGGTCTTGGCGCGGGTCTTGGCATCCACCCGCTTGACGATCACCGCGCAATACAGCGAATGGCTGCCATCGGCGGCCGGCAACGAGCCTGACACCACGACGCTGCCGGCCGGAATCCGGCCGTAGCTGATCTCGCCGCTGGCGCGGTCGTAGATACGGGTGGACTGGCCCAGAAACACGCCCATGCCGATGACGCTGCCCTGCTCCACGATCACCCCTTCCACCACCTCGGAACGGGCGCCGATGAAGCAGTCGTCCTCGATGATCGTGGGCGCGGCCTGCAGCGGCTCCAGCACGCCGCCGATGCCGGCACCGCCGGAAATATGGCAGCGCGCGCCGATCTGCGCGCAGGAACCGACTGTGGCCCAGGTATCGACCATCGTGCCGGGCCCGACATAGGCACCGATATTGATGAAGCTGGGCATCAGCACCACGTCACGTCCGATGTGGGCGCCGCGCCGCACGATGGCGCCAGGCACCACGCGCGCACCGACTTCGCGGAAGGTGGCCTCATCGGCAGCGGCAAAGCGCAGTGGAACCTTGTCCCAGAACGAGGCCGGATCAGCTTCGATCAGTTCGCTTTCGCTGACCCGGAACGACAGCAGCACAGCCTTCTTCAACCACTCATTGACCTGCCAGCCGTTGCCGTCGGGCGCCGGCTGCGCGATGCGCAATTCGCCGCGCTCGACCGCTTCCAGCACTTCGTCCACCAGCGGACGCGTGGCGCCGTCGATTTCGGCGATGGTCAACTCGGCACGGCGCTCCCAGGCACCTTCGATCGCGGTGCGCCAGACGGCGTGCTGCGGATTGCTGCGGGACATCGGACTTCCTCCATGGATAACCCGCCAAGCCTACTGCATCGTCGCCGCAACTGCCGCCGCGATGGACCGGAAAGCGCGCTTGCGCCATGCTTTCCGGCCCTGTTCCAGCCGCCCGTACCCGATGAACACGAATGCCACGCCCGAGCCGTTCTGGAACCGTCTGAACCAGATCGCGCTGTATCCGTTCCGTGGTGCCGCGCTGGTCAGCCTGATCACCTTCAGCGTGGCCGGCCTGCTGGGGCTGCTGCCCGGCCTGGTCGGCTTCATCCTGGGCGCGGTGGTGTGGCTGGCGATCTACCGCTACGCCTTCGAAATCCTGGTGCGCACCGCGCACGGCCAGATGGATGCGCCGGAGATCACCACGCATACCGACAACGGCGTGGTCTGGCGTTTCCTTGTGCTGTACATACTGGTGCTGATCCTGTTCGTGGCCTGCATGCTGATCGGCGGCATCGGGCTGGGCATCGTCGCGATCCTGCTGCTGTCCCTGCTGCTGCCTGGCGCGATCATTTCGCTGGCGATTGACGGCAGTCTCGGCCGCGCGATGGATCCGTCCACCGCGCTGGAAATCATGCGCCGCATCGGTGGCCCGTACTTTGCGGCTTTCGGCCTGCTGTTCGTGATCCAGGCCAGCGCCGCCACCGCAGGACACTGGCTGCAGATGCTGATGCCGATGCTGCTGGCCGATCTGCTGCTGCGCGCGGCCACGCTCTGGGGCCTGTTCGCGACCTTCCACCTGATGGGCTATCTGGTGTTCCAGTACCACGAGGAACTGGGCTTCGAACCTGGCGAAATCCACGGCAAGCCGAAGCTGCGCACCCGCGATACCGACCTGATGGAAGAAACCCAGGCACTGGTCGCCGATGGGCAGGCCGATGCCGCCATCGCCCGGCTCGAAGATGAAATGCGCGACCGTGCGGTGCCGATGGACGCGCACGAGCTGTACCGCAAGCTGCTTCGCAGCCGCAACGACAAGGCCGCGCTGTTGCAGCACGCCGGCCTCTACCTGAACCTGTTGCTGCTGGAAAAACAGGAGCGCCGCGCACTGGCCGTGGCGCGCGAATCACTCGACGCCGAACGCACCTTCACCCTGCAACAACCCGAGGACGGCCACCGTCTGGCATTGCGCGCCCGCGATACCGGCCAGGCACAGCTGGCGATCGATCTGTGGCTGGCGATGCTCAAGCGCTGGCCACGCGAACCGGCGCGCGTGGACTGGACGCTGGACGTGACCGCCCTGCTGGTGCAACGCGACCGGGTACCGCTGGCGCGCCAGATTCTGGAATACATCGGCCGCGATCTGGAACCTGAAGCGCGAGCACGCATCACGCAGGCCATCGCGAAACTGCCGGCTGACTGACCCTTCACCGCGCTCAGGCGGTGCCGGTTGCCTGCTCCAGCAGAAAACGCGCCTTGGCCGCTTCCGGCGCCAGCGGAAAACGCTGCTGCACGATCCGCAACAGACGATGGAAGCCGGCCTCGTCGCCGGCACCGTGTCGCCGCAGCGCCAGTTCGAACCAGTGCGTGGCGCTGGCATCGTCGGCCAGCCAACGCTCCAGCAGGCGTTCGACTTCGGCATGGCAACCCAGCGCCATCCAGCGCCGCCGCAGCTGCTGGCGCCATGCGCCCGGCGGGATCGGCCGCTCCAGCGGCAGCGCCTCTTCCAGCAAGGCCAGCTGCCGTGCCACTTCTCCGGCATGGGCGGCGTCGATTTCCAGCGCACGCAGCGCACGCTGGCGCGCAGCAGTGGCATTGCCGCCCAGCAACGCGACCCGATGCCGCAGCAGCGCGACGTCCAGGCGACCGGGAAGTGCTTCATCCAGTTCGGCCAGCAGCGCGTCGGCTTCGGGCAGTTGCATCCGGCCCAGCCATTCGCGCGCCTGCACCAGCACTTTTTCAACATCCGGCGGAACATCGGCATCGTCAAGAAAATCGTGCCGCACCTGCCCGCTGCGCACCAAGGCCCAGCCAGCCAGCGCACCGGTCAGCAGACCACCCAGATGCGCATCGAAGCCGACCCCGGTGCCGCGGTTGAACAGCATGTTCAGCGCCTCCCAGCCGACCCAGGCCGGCAGCAGCCAGATCGCGGGCTTGCGCACGTAATCGAACAGCACGAAGAACCACCAGAAAAAACGCACCGGGCGCGTGCCCCACAACACGCAGAACGCGCCCATCAAGGCCGCGATCGCGCCGGAGGCACCGAGGCCGCCACCGGGCGTGCCCCAGTTCCATGCCGCTGAAAACAGCCCCGCACCCGCCGCGCCCAGCAGATACAGCAACGCAAACCGCCATGGTCCCAGCGCACCTTCCACCAGCAGGCCGAGCGCCGCCAGGAAGAACATATTGCCCAGCAGGTGCATCACGTCGCCGTGCAGGAAGGCGTGTGCCAGCAGCCGCACCGGATCCAGCTCCGAGTGGCGCTGCAGGAAACGCCAGGTCGGGATCTGCGCCATGCGACGGTCGTATTCGGCCTGCAGGCGGGAAAGCTGCGCGGCATCGGCATCCTTGCTTCCGGCAGGCGTCAGCGCGCGTGCTTGCGAGGTGTGTTCTTCGGTTGCTGTCGAAATCCGCAGCGCCGCATCCAACCGCACGTCCGTCAGGCGCGCCATGAACAGTGCCGCGGCGCGCTCGTCTTCCGGCAGTGCCAGCGCCTGTTCCTGCTGTTGCGTCAGGTCCAGGGTTTCCAGATGCGCCAGATATCCCGGCCATTCCAGCGCCGCCAGCCCGGAACGCGCGTACCACTCCTGCGTGGCCGCCAGACGTGCACCATCGCCACTCTGAAACAATGCGAACACTGCAATGTTCAGCATGATCAGCACGGCTGTGACAAACGGGAACGTGGCGCGGGTCAGCGGGCGGTGCAGCGGCAGGATGAGCATGGGCAGCCGGGATTGGGGATGACAGGATTCGGGATTTGTCAGAAGTGGCAGCCAGATGGAACGGAGCCGATGAGCGGACACTTTCACAGCAAAGCGTATCCGAAATCCTTGCCTTCACCCGCGCATCCGGGGCACGCTGCTCTTCCCAATCCCGGATACCGTCATCCCCAACCCCTGCCCCAAACCCATGAGCCGCTGGCGTCCTCCTGCTCCTGCATCCACAGCGGTGATCACCCGCGAAGGTTTCGAGCGATTGCGCGAGGAACTCAACCATCTGTGGAAGGAGCAGCGCCCGGAAGTGGTCAAGGCGCTGGCCGCTGCTGCCGCCGAAGGCGACCGTTCGGAGAACGCCGAATACAGCTATCGCAAGAAGCAATTGGGCGAAATCGACCGGCGCGTGCGCTATCTCAGCAAGCGGCTGGAAGTGCTCAAGGTGATCGAGACCATGCCAAGCGATCCGCGCGCCGTGTATTTCGGCGCCTGGGTGGAGTTGGAGGATCTGGAAAGCGGCGACAGCCTGCGCTACCGCATCGTCGGGCCGGATGAAACCGATGCTGCGCAGGGCCGGATCAGTATCGACTCGCCACTGGCGCGGGCGTTGCTGGGCAAGCGCGGCGATGACGAACTTGAAGTAGAACTGCCCGGCGGGCGGCGTGGATACGCGATTCTTGCGGTGGATTACAGCGGCTGAGTGCTGCGGCTCTCACGGATCGGCATCTTCAGGCACAGCATTTTCGGGCGCAGTGGCATCGGGCAAAGTCCCATCCAGCCCGGCATCCTCTACACCAGCACGGGCACCAGGCGGCCGCGGGCCACGCTGCGCCAGATCCGCCAGCACCTGCCACGAACGCAATTCACGCCCGCCCAGATGGTGCAGCAGCACACCGCGCATCAGGCGGCGCAATTCGCGCAGTTCCGTTGCTCCAGGCGCGACATCATCACGCAGCGCGATCAGCGCCGCTCCGGAAATGCTGCCACTGCTGGCGCGCTCGCCCCAGACCCGGCCGGGGCCGGATTCGGGATCGAAGCGATAACGCCCTTCCGCCTGCAACGGCGTTCCATCCTCTGCATCGACGGACAACTCCAGACCATAGCCCAGCGCGTCGAGCAGGTCGCGCTCGAAACGGCGCAGCTCCCAGCCCGCCGGCTCACCCGCAGCCAGCGCATTCACGCATTCGGCATAGCGCCAGAACAGCGCCGCATGCGGATCGTGCCGTGGAAGCAGACGCAGCAGCAGTTCATTGAGGTAGAAACCGGACAACAGCGCGTCGCCACGCAGCGCCAGCGCAGCGCCGGCAGCCTCGGTCGAGGTCAAGGTCCACAGCTCGCCCTGCCCGCGCCAGGAAAGCAGCAGCGGCTGCAACGGTTGCAGCGCCGCCCGCGTGGCCTGCCCACGCGCGCCGCGCACACCACGCGCAATCAGCCCGACACGGCCATGATCGCGAGTGAAGGCATCCAGCAGCAGACTGGTTTCACGATAAGCGCGCGCATGCAGGATAAAGGCGGGCTGGAGGTCCATGGGATGCGGCCGGGATTCGGGAGTCGGGATTGGGGATTCGTGAAAGCAGCTGACTACGGACCGCAGGCTTTATCCAATCCCAAATCCCGCATCCCCAATCCCTGCTTCACTCATACCCAAACCCGCGCAGCGCGTTCTCGTTGTCCGACCAGGCTTCGCGCACCTTGCACCACAGTTCCAGGAACACCTTGCGTTCGAACTGCGATTCGATTGCCAGCCGTGCTGCCTGCCCGATCGAGCGCATGCGGCTGCCGCCGGCACCGATCACGATCGCTTTCTGGCCATCGCGTTCGACGAAGATCGTGGCCGAGATGCGCAACATCCGTTCCTCATCGGCGAAACGCTCGATCATCACCGTGGTGGCATAGGGGAGTTCGGCGCCGAGTTGGCGCATCAGCTGCTCGCGGATCAGCTCGGCCACGAGGAAACGTTCGCTGCGGTCAGTGACCTCGTCTTCGCCGTACAGCGGCTCGGACGCCGGCAACAGGCGCAGCAGGCCGCGCCGCAGATCATCCAGCGCCACGCCCTTTTCCGCCGATACCGGAAACACCTCGGCAAACTCACGCTCCTGCGTGACCGTGGCGATGAACGGCAGCAGCTCGCCCTTGTCGCGGATGCGGTCAACCTTGTTGATCACCAGCACGCAAGGCAGGCCGCTGTCGCGCGCCACCTGCCAGGCGGCCTCGTCCTCGTCGCGCCACTGGCCGGCCTCGATCACCAGCACGCACAGCTGGACATCGGCCAGCGCACCGCGGGCGGCGCGGTTCATGTAGCGGTTGATGGCGCGCTTGCCGTCGCTGTGCAGGCCGGGCGTATCGACAAACACGATCTGTCCGTCCGGGCTGCTGTCGATACCCAGAATGCGGTGCCGCGTGGTCTGCGGGCGGGCCGAAACAATGCTGACCTTGTAGCCGACCATGGCGTTGATCAGCGTGGACTTGCCGACGTTGGGACGGCCGATGACGGCCACCAGGCCGGCGTGGAATGGGGTTTCACTCATGGATGCGATGGCCTGTCAGGCGGGGAGCTGTTCCAGGATGCTGCGCGCGGCGCGCTGTTCGGCCTGGCGGCGCGAACTGCCGTCGCCGGTAGCTTGCAGTGGCGGCTGCGCGAGGCGGCAAGCGACATCAAACATCCTGTCGTGCTCATCACCACGCGCCTCCAGCAGCACATATTCGGGCAAAGGCAGGCCGCGCGCCTGGAGCCATTCCTGCAGCCGGGTCTTGGCGTCCTTTTCGGTGCCGTTCTCGGCCAGGGTGGAAAAGCGCGGCTCGAACCATTGCAGCGCGATGCGGCGGCAGGTGTCGAAACCGGCGTCCAGATGGATCGCGCCGACGATCGCTTCCAGCGCATCGGCCAGGATCGAATCGCGCCGAAAACCGCCGCTCTTCAGTTCGCCCGGCCCCAGCTCAAGCTGATCGCCCAGTTCCAGTTCGCGCGCGATGGCAGCGAGTGATTCTTCGCGCACCAGCTGCGCGCGCGCGCGCGTCAGCCAGCCCTCGTCGGCCTGCGGAAAGCGCTGGTACAGCGCTTCGGCCACGATCAGGTTGACCAGCCCATCGCCGAGAAACTCCAGACGTTCGTTGTTACGTCCGCTGGCACTACGGTGCGTCAGCGCGCGCTGCCGCAGGGCCGGATCGGCGAAACGGTGGCCGATGCGGTCAGTCAATGTCCCTGCCACCCAGTTCGACGGTCTTGTCGAACACCGCCACAAAATCCAGGTTGTACATCAGGTTGCGGCGCACCTCGTAGGCGACGTTGAGCTGATAGCCGTTCTGCCGCGTGACCTTCACATTCTGCGGCTTCACCGAATCCACATAGCTGATGTCGAAACGGCGGAACAGGCGATCACGCACCTGCTCGGGCGAGAGCTGCTTGACGCCCGGCTCGGCCGCCAGCCCCTTCATGTCGGTCACCACCGACCAGTATTCGTTGTAGACCGGGAACAACTTCATGCCGATGAAGATGAAAAAGCCCACCACGACCAGCACGATCAGGAAGCTCATCAACGTGAGGCCGGACTGCTTCTTGACTGACTTCATGGAATCCCCCGCAACAGGTTGGTTGATGGATACAGCTGCCGCGCAGCTGCGGCACTAGTGTATGACGGTTCCCAGGCGGGAAAAATCCACGCCGCCGTTCTTGCCGTCCCAGTTCATCCAGATCAGGAAGGCCTTGCCGACCAGATGGTCTTCCGGCACATAGTTCCAGAAGCGGCTGTCCTCGCTGTTGTCGCGGTTGTCGCCCATCACGAAGTAATGGCCCTCGGGCACGGTCCAGCTACCCTCGCCGATGCGGCCACGCTGGATGCGCGGATCCACCAGGATCTGGTGCTGGACGCCGCCCAGGTCTTCCTCCAGCAGCATCGCGCCGCTCATTTCGCGCCCGGAACCAACCCCGACATACGGCCCCTGCGGTTCGGTGGCGATGCGTTCGCCGTTCACCGTCAGCACCTTGTTGCGGTATTCCACCACATCACCGGGCAGGCCGATAACGCGCTTGATGTAGTCCTGCGAAGGGTCTTTCGGATAGCGGAACACCGCCACGTCGCCGCGTTCCGGCAGGCTCACCGGGATCACCTTGGTGTCGGTGACCGGCAGCCGGATGCCGTAGCTGAACTTGTTGACCAGGATGAAGTCGCCGGTCAGCAGCGTCGGCATCATCGAGTTGGACGGGATGCGGAAGGGTTCGGCCAGGAACGAGCGCACCACCAGCACGATGAAGATCACCGGGAAGAACGAGCGCGCGTACTCGACGATCACCGGCTCCTTGCCATTGTGCTGCGCGCGCTTTTTGGCGAACAGCAGGCGGTCCAGCAGCCAGATCACGCCGGTCAGCGCACTCAGGACGACCAACAGGGCGGCAAAATCGAAATGCACGGGAACTCCTCGGGTACGGGCAGGCGCGGGGCCGGAATCGGGTCTACTTGTCGGCCTGGAGCACGGCCAGGAAGGCTTCCTGCGGAATGTCGACGCGGCCGACCGACTTCATCCGCTTTTTGCCTTCCTTCTGCTTCTCCAGCAGCTTCTTCTTGCGCGTGGCGTCGCCGCCGTAGCACTTGGCCAGCACGTTCTTGCGCATCGCCTTGACCGTGGTGCGCGCGATCACCTGGGCCCCGACCGCAGCCTGGATCGCGACATCGAACATCTGCCGTGGAATCAGTTCCTTCATCTTTTCGCAGATCTCGCGGCCACGGCGATCCGCATGCGCGCGATGGCAGATGATCGACAGCGCATCGACCCGGTCGCCATTGATCAGGATGTCCAGGCGCACGAACGGGCCGGCCTCGAAACGCACGAAGTGGTAGTCGAGCGAGGCATAGCCACGGCTGACCGACTTGAGCTTGTCGAAGAAATCCAGCACCACCTCGGCCATCGGCAACTCGTAACTGACCTGCACCTGGCTGCCCATGTACTGGATGCCGGTCTGCATGCCGCGCTTTTCCTCGCACAGCTTGATCACGTTGCCGACGTAATCGGGCGGCGTCAGGATGCTGGCCAGGATGATCGGCTCGCGGATCTCGGCGATCTTCGAAACCGGCGGCAGATGCGCCGGGTTGTCCAGCGGCGTGACATTGCCCTCCACGTCGACCAGTTCGTAGATCACCGTCGGTGCGGTGCTGATCAGATCCAGGTTGTATTCCCGTTCCAGACGCTCCTGCACGATTTCCATGTGCAGCATGCCGAGGAAGCCGCAACGGAAGCCGAAACCCATCGCTTCGGAACTTTCCGGCTCGAAGCGCAGCGCGGCATCGTTCAGACGCAACTTCTCCAGCGCCTCGCGCAGGTCCGGGTAGTCATCGGCATCGATCGGGAACAGGCCGGCGAACACGCGCGGCTGCATTTCCTGGAAACCGGGCAAGGGCTCTTCGGCCGGAGCCGCCGCCAGCGTCAGGGTGTCGCCAACCGGTGCGCCGTGCACGTCCTTGATGCTGGCCGTCATCCAGCCCGCTTCACCCGGGCCCAGCTTCGCAACGACCTTGCGCTTGGGCGTGAACACGCCGACCTGGTCGACCTGGTGGACGCGGCCGGTGCTCATCACCAGCAGCTTGTCGCCGGCCTTGATCTCGCCCTGCATCACCCGGATCTGCGAAACCACACCCAGATAGTTGTCGAACCAGGAATCGATGATCAGCGCCTGCAACCGGTCGGTATCGCGCGGCTTGGGCGGCGGAATACGCTGCACGATGGCTTCCAGCACCGCGCGTACGTTCAGGCCGGTCTTGGCGCTGACCTCGACCGCGTCGGTGGCATCGATACCGATCACCGCTTCGATTTCCTCGCGCACCCGCTCCGGCTCGGCCGTGGGCAGGTCGATCTTGTTCAGCACCGGAATCACTTCCAGCCCCATTTCCACGGCGGTATAGCAGTTGGCGACCGATTGCGCCTCCACGCCCTGGGCCGCGTCGACCACCAGCAGTGCGCCTTCGCAAGCCGCCAGCGAGCGGCTGACTTCATAGGAAAAGTCGACGTGACCGGGAGTGTCGATGAAGTTCAGCTGGTAGACCTGCCCGTCCAGCGCGGTATAGGGCAGCGAGATCGACTTGGCCTTGATCGTAATGCCACGCTCGCGCTCGATCGGGTTGGAGTCGAGCACCTGCGCTTCCATTTCGCGCTCGGTCAGACCTTCGCAAAGCTGGATGATGCGATCAGCGAGCGTGGACTTGCCGTGGTCGACGTGGGCGATGATGGAAAAGTTGCGGATGTGCTGCATGAAAGGTCCGGGGCGCGTGGCGGATGCCGCGCTGGGAACCCGGCATTATGCCATGTCGGGCGGCACCGGAAGAACCGCCCGGCCACGGACGACAGCGCCGGAAAGGGAAATCCGGGCAAGCGATTCAGCCCGGATCACGAAACAGGGCCGGGCAAAGTCTGTCCCTGCCCAACCCGGCCAGCGGCTCCGGCCATGATTCCAGCCCGGAGCCGCTGGCCGGTCCCATCAATCCTTCTTCTTCGGCGGCGTCACCGTGATGAACTGGGTGACCTCGCCGCGACGCACCAGCAGCATCACCGGCTCGCCGGATTTGACGTTCTTAGTGGCCTGCTCGAACTGCGCAACGCTGCCAACGCGGGTCTTGCCGACCATCAGGATCACATCACCGGCACGCAGGCGCTGCGCGGCGGGGCCGGATACGCGGCTGACCACCACGCCTTCGTTGGCTTCCAGCCCCAAGGCCTCGCGCTGCGCGGCACTGAGATCGTCCACGCTGAAACCCAGAGGATTGCTGCTGTCCACGGCGGACTCATTGCCGCCGGCCGTCGTACTGTCACGCGGCGCCTCGCCCACGGTGACCGTGATCGTGCGCTCCTTGCCGTCGCGGAAGACCTTCACCTGGGCCTTGCTGCCCGGATCGGCGGCACCGACCAGCGGCGGCAGCTGCGCCGATCCTGCGACGTCCTGGCCGTTGAACGACAGGATCACGTCCTGCACCTTGATGCCGGCCTTGTCGGCCGCGCCATCGGGTTCAACCTGGAACACCAGCGCACCGCTGGAACTGGGCAGACCAAGGCTGCGCGCCACGTCCCGGGTGACATCCTGGATGCGAACGCCGAGCATGCCGCGCGCCACATAGCCCTGCTTCTTCAACTGATCGGCCGAGCGCATCGCGGTCTCGATCGGGATCGCGAACGACACCCCCATGAAGCCGCCGGTATTGGAGAAGATCTGCGAATTGATGCCGACCACGCGGCCTTCGATATCCAGCAGCGGGCCGCCGGAGTTGCCGCGGTTGATCGCCACATCGGTCTGGATGAACGGCACGTACTGCTGCCCCGCCATCTGCGAACTGCGCCCGGTGGCGCTGACGATGCCGGCGGTGACCGAATGGTTGAAGCCGAACGGCGAACCGATCGCCACCACCCACTGACCCGGCTTGAGCGTGTCCGAATCGCCCAGCTTCAGCGTCGGCAGATTGCTGGCATCGAGCTTCAGCAGGGCCACGTCAGTTTCGGCATCGCTACCGATCAGCTTGGCCGCCAGCTCGCGCCGATCGGCCAACTGCACATGAAGCTCGTCGGCACCGTCGATGACGTGGTGATTGGTCAGCACATAGCCGTCGGCGGAAATGATGAAGCCGGTGCCCTGCGAGGTGCGGTCGCGCGGCACCTGCGGCATGCCGGGCATGCCCGGCTGACCGAAGAAGCGGCGGAAGAATTCATGCATTTCCTCATCTTCCGCACCGCGTTGACCGCGCGCCTGGGCCTGCGCCTCGGCGGTGCGCGTCGCCAGCACGCTGACCACGGCCGGGCTGGCTTCGGATACCAGGCCGGTGAAATCGGGCAATTGCGCCTTGGCCATACCAGCGGCCAGGCACAGCATCAACAGCCACATCGTTCGGGAATGAATCCGCTTCATGGGGTTCTCGCTTGCAAATGGAATGTGGGAAACACGCGGCGGCATGGAAACTGCCACCAGCACGTGGCACACCAGTACCGCATCAGCTTCGATATCGGGCCGCCATCGGCCCCGGGATTACACGCGATGCCGCACAGAACCGTTGGCATCGCGTCCGGATCAGTGCCGGACGCCGTCCTGCGCAGCATCCGGGCGCAACGGTGCCAGCCACGGCTGCGCGCTGCCGGCCACATCGCTGCGACCGTAACCGTTCAGCGCTTGGGTATGACGCAGCCAGTAGGCCTCGTGGTTGGGGTCAAAGCGCAGCTGCATCGCGGCATTGCCGGAATCCTGCGCGGCCACCGTCTGCGCCGCAAAGCGATATGGCGGCCGCAGATCCTGTTCGCGATACGGCGAAGGCGCGACCACGGCCGGCATCAGCGTGGTCGGTGCCAGCGTGCCGACCGGCTGGCTGGCGATCTGGTCGCCGGACGGCTGCCCGGCTTCAATCGTCGGATCCACAGGGCGGGTGAACAGCAGCGCCACCAGCGCCACGGATGCCGCGATGGCGAAGCCGCCGCCCCAATGCGCAAAACCCGGACGCGGGTGCTGGATCACGACCTGCTCCACGGCCTGTTCATCATCCAGCCGCGCCGCGATGCTGCGCGCGAAATCGCGCCGCAGCGGCAAGGCCGAACCACGCATCGCCTCACCGACAAAGTGCCAGCGCTGCCAGACCGCCACCAGATCGGCATCATGTTCGGCCCGCTTCAACAGAAAGCGGGTGCGATCGCGGTCCAGTTCACCGTCGATCAGTGCGGACAATTGTTCACGGATTTCCTGGTTCATCACGACACCTTCTCGCTTCGCTCGTTCCTGCCGGTGGCATCGCCCATCAGCGGGCGCAGTTTGTTGTCGATCGCCTCGCGTGCCCGGAAGATGCGTGAACGCACCGTGCCGATGGGGCAGCCCATGGTCTCGGCGATCTCCTCGTAACTGAGGCCGTCCACTTCGCGCAGCGTGATCGCCACGCGCAGTTCCTCGGGCAAGGCTTCGACCGTGCGCGCGACGGTTTGTTCAATTTCGCGCCGCATGGCTTCATTTTCCGGCGTGCCGGATTCGCGCAGGCGGCTGCCGGATTCGAACTGCACCGCGTCCTGCGCATCGATGTCCTCGGTCGGCGGGCGGCGGCCCAGCGCGACCAGGTGGTTCTTGGCGGTATTGATCGCGATCTTGTACAGCCAGGTGTAGAACTGGCTGTCGCCGCGGAAATTGGGCAACGCGCGGTAGGCGCGGATGAAGGCTTCCTGCGCCACGTCCTGGCACTCGGCCCAGTCGTGTATGTAGCGGGAGATCACGCCCACCAGTTTGTGCTGGTACTTGAGCACGAGCAGGTCGAAAGCGCGCTTGTCGCCTTCCTGCACGCGTTTGATCAGTGCCTGGTCCACGTTGTTCTCACTCATCCAAGGCCTGCCTCTGAACAATTCGGGCGGCACGTCTGTGGTCGCCTCATAGACACGGTTGTGGGGTGGAAGTTCCCGCAATTCCAGTGCCACGGCTGCCACCATACCCTGCCGCATTGACCGCGAACCGCGCTAGCCGGGATCATAGCCACTTTGCCGCCGGGCCCGCGCGCCTGCACAGGAGATTCCCATGTTCGACGGATTGCGTTTCCGCCACTGGCAGCCGGAGGCCCGTGCCGACGGCATCCTCGTCCTGACCCTGGAACGGGCCGACGCCCCGGTCAATGCGCTTTCGCAGGAAGTGCTGGAAGAGCTGGACAACATCATCGAGCGGCTCGAAATCGACACCCCGAAGGCGGTCGTGATCCGCTCCGGCAAGGCCGCCGGTTTCATCGCCGGTGCCGACCTGAAGGAATTCCAGGAGTTTGATACACGCGGCACGGTGATGGACGCCATCCGCCGTGGCCAGCTCGTGTTCGAACGTCTGAACCGGCTGTCCTGCCCCACCGTGGTCGCGATTCACGGTCACTGCATGGGCGGCGGCACCGAACTGTCGCTGGCCTGCCGTTACCGCGTCGCATCGAGCGACGATTCCACCCGCATCGGCCTGCCGGAAGTGAAACTGGGCATCTTCCCCGGCTGGGGCGGCTCGGTACGCCTGCCACATCTGGTCGGCACTCCGGCGGCGATGGACATGATGCTGACCGGTCGCGCGCTTTCGGCGAAGAACGCACGTGCCATCGGTCTGGTGGACAAGGTCGTGGAACCGGCGGTGCTGCTGGATGCCGCGATAGAAATGGCCAAGCGCGGCACCACCCGCCCGCTCAAGCAGCGCGCACTGGCCTGGGCCACGAACCTGTGGCCGGTGCGGCAGGCGATGGCACCGATGCTGGTCAAGCAGGTCGCGCGCAAGGCGAAGAAGGCACACTACCCGGCGCCGTACGCACTGATCGACACCTGGAGACGCAGCGGCGGCAGCATCGATGCCCGGCTCAAGGCCGAAGCCCGTGCCGTGGTGAAACTGGCCGGCGGCAGCACCGCACGCAACCTGATCCGCGTGTTTTTCCTGATGGAGCGGCTCAAGGGCCTGGGCGGCAAGGATCACGGGATTGCGCATGTACACGTGATCGGCGCCGGCGTCATGGGCGGTGACATCGCTGCGTGGTGTGCGCTGCGCGGCTTCGATGTCACGCTGCAGGATCGCGAAATGCAGTACATCCAGCCGGCCCTAGATCGCGCCGGCAAGCTGTTTGAAAAGAAGCTCAAGGTCGAGGCCAAGCGCGCCGCCGCCATCGCACGCCTGAATGCCGATGTGGAAGGTGCCGGCGTGGCGAAGGCGGATCTGGTCATCGAGGCGATCTACGAAAACCTGGATGCCAAGAAGGAGCTGTACGCGCGCATCGAACCGCAGCTCAAACCCGACGCCCTGCTGGTCACCAATACCAGCTCACTGGCATTGACCGGCTTGCGCGAAGGCCTGGCGCATCCGGACCGCTTCGCCGGCCTGCACTATTTCAACCCCGTGGCACTGATGCCGCTGGTGGAAATCGTCCAGCACGATGGCATGTCGCCGGAAACCGAACGCCGCCTGGCCTCCTTCTGCAAGGCCATCGACAAGTTCCCGGTGCCGGTCGCCGGCACGCCCGGCTTCCTCGTCAACCGCATCCTGGCGCCCTACATGGAAGAAGCCATTCTGGCCTTCCGCGAAGGAATCCCGGGCCGCGCCATCGACAAGGCGGCGGTCGATTTCGGCATGCCGATGGGGCCGATCGAGCTGGTCGATACCGTGGGTCTGGACGTGGCCGCCAGCGTCGGGAAAATCATGGCGCAGTTCCATGGCACCACGCCGCCGGATTTCGCCTTCGAGCCGGATGCGCGCGGCAAGAAGGACGGCAAGGGCCTGTACGAATGGACTGAAGGCAAGCCGGTGAAACCCGAGCTGCCGGACGGCTACCGTACCCCGGACGACCTCAGCGACCGCCTCGTGCTGCGCCTGCTGAACGAAGCCGTGGCCTGCCTGCACGATGGCGTGGTGGCCGATGCCGACCTGCTCGATGCCGGCGTGATCTTCGGCACCGGTTTTGCGCCTTTCCACGGTGGCCCGATCCAGTACATCCGCAGCGAAGGCGCGGACAAACTGAAGAAGCGCCTGGAGCAACTGGCCACCCGCCACGGCGAACGCTTCACGCCGCGCCCCGGCTGGGATGCGATCCACTGACGACCAGCCGGGTCACACGACGTCATCGCCGTGGCCCGGCTCATCCAGCACAACGCGCGAGTCTGACAGTGCGTGAGTCTGGAATTACTGCGGGAACAGACTCACCGCGGCCTGCCGGTTCGATGTGACGGGCAAGCCTCACCCCGACCAGGACCAGTCCCGAAAATCCGGAAACCGTCATAGGTTGGCGGTGAGCGAACGCGAACCCCAACACTCCGAACCTGGCAATCCAATCCAAATGGCGAACGGGATGCGCAGCGACCCGACACCGCGGCGTCGGGGTTCGCATTCGCTCACCCCGACCTATGCAGCTGTGACGGTATTCTTCGCGCCCATCTGCGATGTGCGCTCCTACCGCGGCGACCGGGAAATCAACCGCGCACGCGGCCTGCAATGTATGCCCTGCCACTGGATACACCATGGTTGCAGGAGCGCACCTGAGTGGGGCGCGCTTTCCTCTCAACAACGCCCCTACGGCGCTTCGATCCCGTAACCACGCGCCGCCAGCGCGGCCAGATAACCATCCGCCGCCACCAGCCGGCTGATCGGCAGCACCGCGAAACTGGTTTCGTGCTCGGCGATGGCCTTTTCCGCCGCCTCCAGCCAGGCGTTTTCGAGCCGATCACGCAGATCGTCGATGCCCTGCTCCTGCGCGAAACGCGATTCCAGCAGCGCATCGGTGCAGGTCCGGCTCTGGTCCTCGTAGGTGATCTCACGCAGCGTCAGCATGTCGCCGCGCGCCCAGGCGTTGGCGCGGATGCGCATCTTTTCCAGATCGGCCTCAAGGTGATCCAGGGTCTTGCGGAAACAGGCGGCATCATCGATCTCGGCGTCACGGAAGGCCTTGATCGCGCCCTTCGGATCCTCAATCGTGATCTCCACGCGCGGGCGGAAGACCGGGATGTCGTGCCTCTTCACCACCTTGCTGACCACCGGCGACACCAGCCCCTTGAAGCGCAGCCCGGACTTTTCCACCGCCGCCTCGTACAGCTCCTGCGCGGCGAAGATCGGGCGGCGCTTTTCGACTGCGCGATCACGCCCCATCCAGCGCTCCTTCAACACCAGCCAGCGTGCGTAATCAGCCTCGGGCACGGCATCCACCAACCGGTCGCCATCCGGATTGCGCCGTGCGCGCAGCATCGAAGGCACCAGCAGCATCGAACGCAAGCGCCCACGGCCGATATCGAACTTCGCCGAGGGCGACAGCAGCACGAAATCCGAGACCGCGATCTGGCGCTCGACCGCCTCCGACTCCCACTCCATCCGCCGCGCCACAGGTTGCAGAGTGCCCAGGATCCACATCGTGTGGCCGTCACGCCGCACCTTCCACATGCCCGGCCCCGGCATCGTGCCGCTGACCACCAGGGTTTCCAGCACGATGGCCTCGTCGCGCGAAGGCAATGCATCAGCAGTGATGGGCAACTCCTCGATCAGCACCTCTTCGCCTTGAGTGTGTTCGGCCAACTGCGCCGTCGCAGGGGCCATGGCCAGCAGGGCCGCACACAACACTGCACCGCATCGATACATGGATCGTTCGCCTGTGAAAATGGAACCCGGATGCTAGTGGCGGACAGCAACGTAGCGGATATCCGTCTGGTCACCGCGTTCATCGATGATTCGGCTCAGAACAGCTCACCCTGCGGCGAAGGTGGCCGCGGCGGCACGAAACGCGACACATCCAGATCCAGCGCCTCGCGGCCCCGGTTGAGGCTGAACTTCCGGCAAGCCACGGCGAAGCGCTGGCGCAGCAGATCGGCATAGGCGCCCTGCCCGCGCATGCGGCTGCCGAACGCAGGATCGTTGTCGCGCCCGCCGCGCATCTCGCGCAGCACGTTCATCACATGCGCGGCGCGCTCGGGCAGATGCAGGGCCAGCCATTCGCGCATCAGATCCTTCACCTCGTATGGCAGGCGCAGCACGGTGTAGCCGGCCACGCGCGCACCGGCTGCGGCGGCCTGTTCGAGGATGGATTCCATGAACTGGTCGGTGACGAAGGGGATCACCGGCGCCACCATCACCCCACACGGCACACCGGCGGCGTTGAGCGTTTTCACCGCTTGCAGGCGGCGATGCGGTGCGCTGGCGCGTGGTTCGAGCGTGGCCGACAGGCGGTTGTCGAGTGTGGTGACGGAAACGAACACGTGCACCAGCCGGCGTTTGGCCATGTCGGCCAGCAGTTCAATGTCGCGCTCGACCAGTGCGTTCTTGGTGACGATGGTGGCCGGGTGCTGCGTTTCCGACAGCACCTCCAGCACGCTGCGGGTGATCGCGTGGCGGCGCTCGATCGGCTGGTAGGGATCGGTGTTCGCGCCAAGGTTGATCGGCGAGCAGACGTAGCCGCGCTTGCCCAGCTCGGCACGCAGCAGATCCGCCGCATTGGCCTTGGCGAACAGCTTCGTCTCGAAATCCAGCCCGGCAGACAGGTTGAGATAGCCATGCGACGGCCGTGCATAGCAATAAACGCAACCATGTTCGCAGCCGCGATAAGGATTGATCGACTGGTCGAATCCCAGATCCGGCGAATCGTTGCGGCTGATGATGCTGCGCGCGGTTTCCAGCGTGACCTGCGTTTTCGGGCGCGCAGGCGGCTCCAGCAGCTCGTCCGGAGTCCAGCCATCGTCTTCCCGTACCCGACGCAGCGATTCGAAACGGCCGGCAGGATTGGACGCCACGCCCCGACCCTTGATCCGGGTAGGAGCGCCGAGCGGGTCAGTGGGCGCATCAAGGATGGACGGCGGCGTTTTCATGCCGCCAGTATGCGCCTGCCTGTCTCACTGGATGAGACGTCAGCTGAATCCCGTCATCCGCCTGCCGCCGCTTGCTGCCGCGCGCGCCGGTTCAGCCAGTACACGAACCCCGCCGCTACTGGATACATCAGCACCGCATACACCGCCGCCGGAATCGCGATGCGCTCGTTGCCCAGCACCTGCAGCGCCAGGATAATCGCCAACGTGCTGTTGTGGATGCTGATCTCAAAGCCGATGGCGATCGCCTGCGGCCGGCCAAGCCGGCTCACCAGCCCAGCGAAATAGCCGGAAAACAGGCTGATCAGATTGAAGCCCAGACACGCCAGACCCACCACGGCAGCGTAATTGCGCAGCACCTCGAATTCGCTGACGATCGCCAGCGCGATCAGCGCCACCAGCAGCATCGTGGACATGGCCCGCACCGGCTTTTCTGCGGCATCGGCCAGCTTCGGCCGCCAGGCACGCAACACCATGCCCAGCACCACCGGCACCACGACAATCACGGCCACCTCAAGCAGTTTGCGCAACGGCGGCGGCACCGCGCTGTCACTGTCCATGAACCACTGCAGTGCCAGCCCTGTCCAGAGCGGCAGCGTGATCAGCGCCAGCGCGCTGTTGACCGCCGTCAGCGTCACGTTCAGCGCGACATCACCGCGCGCCAGATGACTGAAGATGTTGGCAGTGACGCCACCGGGCGAGGCCGACAACAGCACCAGACCCACCGCCAGTTCCGGCGGCAAACCCAGCAGCCAGGCCAGCCCGAACGCCACCGGCGGCAACAGCAGCGATTGCACCGCCAACGCCACCAGCACCGCACGCGGCTGCCTTGCGACCCGCGCGAAATCAGCCAGCGTCAGATTAAGACCCAAGCCCGCCATCAGGACGGCCAGTGCCAGCGGCAGAAAAATCATCAGAATGCTGTTGTCAGCCATCAAGCCTCCCCCGGGCCATATGCCACACATGATCGGCGCCCCCCGGCGCGCGCTGCATCATGCCCGCCCGTAAGATAGAACGCGAGCCTGTGGCCTGCATCAAATCAGCAGGCGGCGTGCATCCATTGAAACTTTTCCGCATCCCATGCAGTCTCCAATCCACGCACGACCACTGCGCCTGACCTCACTTGCCTCCACCTGCATGCCCCAACTGCGCACGCTGTTCCAAATGCTGATCTTGTTGCTGCTGGTGCTGGACACCTCCGGCCTGCGCGGCGCCATGCCACTGCACGGCGCACACCCCATCGATGCAGGCACGCAAATCCAGTCTTCCGAACACCCCATGCCGTGCCACGAGCAGCGCGCGCAGGTCGAACCCGAGGCCGGACCCACCCACGCGATCCTGCGCCACGACACCCACGCTCTGGGTGCCCACGATGCTGGTATCTGCATCGATGCAGGCTGCCCCTGTGGATGTGCGCTCAATGGCAGCATCCTGATCGGCGCATCCGATCACCTCACCGCCGGGGTGCTTTCGACTCCGACAGCCCCGCGCGTCGCAACCCGCCCGCCCGTGGCCAGCTTCGCTCCCGATCTGCGCCCTCCCATCTCCGCCTGACGCTTTTGCTGCGGTAGTTCCGCGTGTCGTCCCTCCGCAGGGGCGGCGCGCCACCGTTTCTGTCCGGAGATATCCAATGCAACACGTTACTCCCATGCCGGCCGATGCCGGCCTGTCGCGCCGTCGTTTCGTCCAGGGCCTGACACTGGGTGGCGCCATCGCCTCCTGTGGCTGGATTACCCATGCTCGTGCCAGCACCGGCACATTGCCCCTGGCTGGCCAACCTGGCGTGCTGGAAGGGCCGCAACTGGACCTTGCCATCGGCGAAACGCTGGTGAACTTCACCGGCCGCGCGCGCCGCGCCATCACCGTCAACGGCAGCCTGCCGGCACCGATCCTGCGTTTTCGCGAAGGCGATGACGTCCTGATTCGCGTGAAAAACATGCTCGACGTGGACACCTCGATTCACTGGCACGGCATTCTGCTGCCGGCCAACATGGATGGCGTGCCCGGCCTGAGCTTCCATGGCATCGCGCCCGGGGAGCAGTTCACCTACCGTTATCGCCTGCGCCAGCACGGCACCTACTGGTATCACAGCCACTCCGGCGCACAGGAACAGGTCGGCATGTACGGCGCGATGATCGTGGAACCACGCGACGCACCGGCACCCCAATGGGAGCGCGAACACGTGCTGCTGTTTTCCGACTGGACCGATCTGGACCCGCACCGTCTGCTTGCCCGTCTGAAGAAGCAGTCGCACTACTACAACCGGCGCCGCCGCACGCTGGCGGACTTCCTCGCCGATGTGCGCGAGCACGGCTGGGCCGACACCGTTGAAGACCGCAAAGGCTGGGGCCGGATGCGGATGAGCCCGAGCGATCTGGCCGACGTCAACGGCTTCGAATACACCTTCCTGACCAACGGGGTCACGCCGGCAGGCAACTGGACCGGCCTGTTCCAGCCCGGTGAACGCGTGCTGCTGCGGCTGATCAATGGCTCGGCGATGAGCTATTTCGACCTGCGCATCCCCGGCCTGAAACTCACCGTGATCGCGGCCGATGGCCAGCCGGTACAGCCGGTGACGGTTGATGAAATCCGTATCGCGGTGGCGGAAACCTACGATGTGCTGGTCGAACCGGCCGAGGACCGCGCCTACACCATCTTCGCGCAGAACTACGACCGCACCGGCTACGCCCGCGCCACGCTGGCACCGCGCAACGGCATGGATGCGCCGATTCCGGCGTTGGACAAACCTGTCTACCTCACCATGGCCGATATGGGCCACGACCACGGCGCGCATGGTGACCATGCGCAAATGAACCACGCTGCCGATCCACATGCCGGCCATGCCGGCCATGCGGGCCATGCCAATCACGATGAACATGCAGACCATGCGCATCACGCCGCAGCCGCCAGCGCACACGATGCCCACGCCATGCCCGGCATGACGATGCAGTCTCACCCGGCCAGCGAAACCGGCAACCCGCACGTGGACATGCAAACCATGACGCCCGCGCCCAAGCTCGACGACCCGGGCATCGGCCTGCGCAACAACGGACGTCAGGTGCTCACCTATGCCCAGATGCGCAGCAGCTTTCCGGACCCGGACGGACGCGAGCCCTCACGCACGCTGGAACTTCACCTCACCGGCCATATGGAACGCTTTTCGTGGTCATTTGACGGCATCAAGTTCTCCAGTGCCGAACCACTGCGGCTGATCTACGGTGAGCGCGTGCGCATCGTGCTGGTCAATGACACGATGATGGAACACCCGATCCATCTGCATGGCCTGTGGAGCGACCTGGAGGACGAACACGGCCGCTTCCAGGTGCGCAAACACACCATCACGATCCCCCCCGGAACCCGCCGCAGCTTCCGCGTCACCGCCGATGCGTTGGGACGCTGGGCCTTCCACTGCCACCTGCTCTATCACATGGAAACCGGCATGTTCCGCGAAGTGCGGGTGGAGGAGCCGGCATGAAACAGCCTGCCCTCACCCGTCTGCTCCTGACTCTGGGCTGTGCACTGGGCGGGCCCGCGCTGGCGCAATCGCACGATCACGCCCACCACGCGCACCACTCTGAGCACTCGGAAACCAGCAGCAAGCACGCGACGGATCACTCCACACATGACCATGCCCAGCACGAACACCACACCCCGAGCGGCCCTGCCCTCGCTCCGATCACCGACGCAGACCGCGCCGCCGCCTTTCCGGATCTGGGTGGAATGTCGATGGCCGATCACGGCATGGACGACGACGCCATTTATTTCAAGACCCTCGTCGATGGCCTTGAATGGCGACGCGCGCGTGATGGCGGAAGCGGCCGCTTCGGCTGGAACGCCACCACCTGGATTGGCCGGGACATCAACAAACTCTGGCTGAAAACATCGGGCGAGCGCCGTTCAGGCCGCACCGGCAGCGCCCACATCGAAGCCTTGTGGGGCCACGCCATCGGCCCCTGGTGGGACACCGTCGCCGGCATCCGTCATGACAGTCGCCCCGGGCCATCGCAAACCCGGGCCGCCATCGGCATGCAGGGCCTGGCGCCGTACCAGTTCGAAGTCGACGCCATGCTCTATCTCGGCGGGCCGGGCCAAGCCGAGCTGAGCCTGCACGCGGAATACGAACTGCTCCTCACCTGGCGCTGGATCCTGACCCCCTCATTGGCCACCGGCGTCACCGCATCGAGCGACCCGCGCCACGGCGTCGAATCCGGCTGGAGCGGCGTGGAAACCGGCATAAAACTGCGCTACGAAATCCGCCCGGATTTGGCTCCCTACATCGGATACATCCGCCATGACGCAGGCAATGTTCCCGAGGCCGAACAAGGCGGACAATGGGTGGCCGGGCTGAGATTCTGGTTTTAAGGGCAAGCCGAACTCCACCAGGAAGGCATGGTGGAGTTCGGCGGGCAACGTGCCAGCTTGTCGTGGACCATGCAGATTGGGATGCACGATCAGCACCTGGCCGCTGCATCGCACGGGCCGGCGGTCAACGTGCTGGAGGTGTGACGCTCAGCGCACCCGCATTTCCTGCTCCACCCGCAGCAGGTCTTCTTCCGTATCCACGCCGGCCGGGAACGGTTCGGGGCTGAGGGCGGCGGCGATGCGCCAGCCGGCTTCCAGGGCGCGCAGTTGTTCGAGTGATTCGATCTGCTCCAGAGTGCCGGGCGGCATCGCAGCGAAGTCGCGCAGATGGGCGACGCGGTAGGCGTAGAGGCCGATGTGGCGAAGCCAGGCGTTTTCTGCCGGCAATGTGATGCGATCACTGGCGAAGGCGTCGCGGTGCCAGGGGATCGGGGCGCGGCTGAAATACAGGGCGAGGCCGTCGGCGTCGCGCACCAGTTTCACGCAATTGGGATCGAATAATTCGTTGGTGCCGGCAATAGGCTGGGCGAGTGTGGCGATCTGTGCGCCGCTGTCGAGCAACACCTGTGCCGCAGCGCGGATCGCGGCCGGGGGCGCCTGCGGTTCGTCGCCCTGGAGATTCACGACCAGGGTGTCGTCGGACCAGCCGCGCAGCTGCGCGCATTCGGCCAGACGATCGGTGCCGGAGGCGTGTGCGGCCGAGGTCATGCAAACGCTGACGCCCAGCGGTGCGAGCGCATCGGCGATGCGCGCATCGTCGGTGGCCACGACCACTTCGCGCGCACCGGCCTCGCTGGCGCGGCGCACCACGTGGACGATCATCGGCTCGTCGGCGATCAGGCGCAGTGCCTTGGCCGGCAGCCGGGTGGAACCGTAGCGCGCGGGAATCGCGACGACGAAGTCCGGGGTGCTCATCGATCATTTCCTTGCAGGGCCGCGAGTCGTGCTGCAACCGCATCGAAGAAAGCGTCCGGCAGGTGCGCGCTGGCCGGTACGGAAAACCAGTTCTCGCGCGCGAACGCGGTGCATTTGACCGCGTCCTTCTCGGTCATCAGCACCGGTGCCCGATCGCCGAAATCCAGGTCCGCCGCGCTGAAGGTGTGGTGATCGGCGAAGGCGTGCGGTTCCACCTCCAGCCCGAGTTCGCGCAGCGAGTTGAAGAAGCGCTCCGGGTGGCCAATGCCCGCGACGGCATGCACCCTGCTGCCGGCGAACTCCTTGAGCGCCTTCGCGCTGCCGCCGGCCAGTGGATGGGCATGCAGCAGCTCCAGCCGCATCGGAATTTCGCCCGGTGCCGGCGCACCGCCGTTGTGTACGACGAAATCGCAAGCATTGCGGCGTGAAGCCGGTTCCCGCAGCGGGCCGGCCGGCAGCATCCTCGCATTGCCGAGACGGCGCACGCCGTCGATCACAAGGATCTCGATGTCGCGCGCCAGGGCGTAGTGCTGCAGGCCGTCGTCGGCTATCAGCACATCCACGTCGCCACTGGCGGTCAAAAGCCGGGCCGCGTCGATGCGGCGTGCCGCCACTGCGACCGGCACCTCTGCACGGCGCGAAATCAGCAGGGGTTCGTCACCGGCTGTTGCTGGCGTATCCAAGGCCTGCACCCGGTGCGGCGTGGTGCCGCGCCGGCCGTAGCCGCGCGAAATCACGCCAGGGCGGAATCCGCGCCTGGACAGCGCCTGTGCCAAGGCAATGGTGAGCGGGGTTTTGCCGGCCCCGCCGATGGCCAGGTTGCCGACCACGATGACCGGCACCTCCGCCCGCTGCGGCAAATGCCGTGCGGCTGATGGATCACCAGCCAGCGCCGCCAGATAGCGTTCGCGCCGCGCCACCGCTATGCGGCGGAACAGGCGTGACAGCGCGCCGAGAAACACCCCCGGCTGCGCCGCGCCGTACCAGCGCCGCTCGAACCAGTGGGTGGCGTGGGTCCGCAGGCTGGGCATCTCAGTCTCCGCTGCCGCTGGCCGACGCTTCGCGGAACTGGAGGCGGTACAGCGCGGCATAGACGCCGCCGGCTTCCAGCAGATCGGCATGGCGCCCCAGCTCGACCACGCGGCCATGATCCATCACCGCGATCTGGTCGGCGTGTTCGATCGTGCTCAGCCGGTGCGCGATCACCAGCGTGGTGCGGTTGGCCATCAGTCTGCTCAGTGCATCCTGGATCAGACGTTCAGAGCGGGTGTCCAGCGCGCTGGTGGCCTCGTCCAGAACCAGAATCGGTGCGTTCTTCAGCAGCGCCCGGGCAATCGCGATGCGCTGGCGCTGGCCGCCGGACAGCAGCGCGCCGTGTTCGCCCACCGGGCTGTCCAGCCCATCCGGCAATTCGCGGATGAACTCCATCGCGTTGGCGGCCTCGGCAGCAGCTTCGATCTGCGCACGGGTGGCGCCTTCCAGCCCGCCGTAGGCGATGTTGTCGGCGATGCTGCCGTTGAACAGCACCACGCGCTGGCTCACCAGCGCGATCTGTGCGCGCAGATCGGCCAGGCGGTAATCGGCCAGCGGGTGGCCATCAAGCAGGATGCTGCCGGCATCGGGCTCGTAGAAACGCGGCAGCAGGCTGGCCAGACTGCTCTTGCCACTGCCCGATGGCCCGACCAGCGCGGTGACGCTGCCCGGCGGGCAATGCAGGCTGACCCGGTCCAGCGCGGCTTCAGCGCGCCCGGGGTAGCGCAGGCTCACCTCGCGCAGTTCGATTTCGCCGCGCGCCTGCTGCATCGGACGGCTGCCGTGGTCGGGTTCTTCCGGCGCATCAATCACTTCAAACAGTTCATCGGCGGCCGCCACGCCACGCTGCACCACGGCCTGTACCGTCGTCAGGCGCTTGATCGAGGGCAGCATCACCAGCATCGCGGTGATCAGCGACATGAAGGCGCCGGCGGTCAGGCTTTCCAGCAGATCCGGCCGGGTTGCGCGCCAGACGATCGCGGCCAGCGCGCTGGCGGCCACCAGCTGGATCGTGGCCGAACTCAGCGCATTGGTGCTGGCCACCTTCAGGTTCAAGCTCAGATTGCGCTGCGCCGCCTTGGCGAAACGCTCGGCCTCGCGCGACTGGCCGCCATAGATGCGCACTTCGCGATGGCCTTCGACGGCTTCTTCCACCATGCCGGTGACATCGCCCATCGAGGACTGGATGGTGCGATTGATGCGGCGGTAACGGCGCCCGACGTACCGCCACACCAGCCCGGTCAGCGGCACCATCACGAACAGATACAGCGTCAGGCTCGGGCTGTGCCAGAGCATCACCGTCACCATCGCCACGATGGTCAGACTGTCCACGATCATGACCTTGACCGCATCGGCACTGGCCTGGGCCACCTGTTCGGCACCGTAGATCAGGCGCGACACCACCTGCCCACCCGGCTCGCGGTCGAAATAGGCCGCCGGCAGGCGTTGATATTTTCCGAATACCTGGTTGCGCAGGTCGCGTACCACGCTGCGGCCGATGCGCGCCATGCCGTAATCCCCGGCATAGGTCGCCACGCCGCGCACCACGAACAGCAGCACCAGCGCGATCGGCATCCAGAAGATCGCCACCGGATCCCGCACCACGAACAGCTCGTCGAGCATCGGTTCGATCAGTTTGACGAAGGCACCGGCAGCGGCGGCATCGAACACCATGCCCAGGATCGCCAGACACCAGAACGGCCAGTACGGACGCACATAACGCAGCAGGCGCGCATGCGTCTGCCGGGAGCTGGAAGCGGGCCTGGCCGGATCGCGGGACATCGGAATGGGCCTTGAAAGCGGGCGTCAGCCGCCACCATCCGGTGCCGGCACGGTGGCGATCGACAGGCGTGAAAAACCCAGCTGCCCGATCGCATCCATCGCGGTCACCACCGCCTGATGCGGGGTACGGGCATCGGCGCGCAGGATCACCGCGCGGTTCTTGTCGTCACCGGCCACCTGGCCGATGGCCTCGCGCAGCGAACGCACATCGCGCTTGAGTACTTCGCCACCGCCGACGAAGTAGCGCCCTTCCCCATCAACCACGACCACCAGCGGATCCTTCGGTGTTTCCGCCGGCTGGCCAGCGGCCTCGGGCAGATCGATCTTCAGCGCGCTGCGGTCCTGAAAGGTGGTGGTGACAACAAAGAAGATGATGAGCGTGAGCACGACATCAATCAGCGGAATCAGGCTGACTTCCAGTTCGTCATGCGCGCTGGCCGATCCGATCCTCATCCGGCCGCACTCCTGCGCCGCACCGGTGCCGGAGCGGCCGGCGGCGGGTGCGCCACGGTGTCCAGGGTGTCGATCAGCGCCATCGCCTGGCGCTCCATTTCGATCACGTAGGCCGTCACCAGACCACGGAAATAACGGTGCAGCACCAGCGCCGGAATCGCCACGCAGATGCCGGCCGCCGTGGTGACCAGCGCCTGGCCGATGCCGCCGGCCAATTGCGTCATGTCGCCGATGCCGTGATCCAGAATGCCCAGGAACATCCGCATCATGCCGATCACCGTGCCCAGCAGGCCCAGCAGCGGCGCCGCGCTGGCGATCGTACCCAGCGTATTGAGATAGCGTTCGAGCCGGTGCATCACATGCCGGCCGGTGTCTTCGATGCGCTCGCGGATCACCTCGCGCGGGCGCCGGCGCACATCCAGCCCTGCCGCCAGCACTTCGCCCAGCGGGGAATTGCTGCGCAGCGCCTCGATATGCTTGGGATCAAGATGCGCATGCCGCGCCCATTCGCGCACTTCCTCGCCCAGCCCCGGCGGCAGCACGCTCTTGCGGCGCAGGGTCCAGAAACGCTCCAGGATGATCGCCAATGCAATCGCCGATGCCGCCAGGATCGGCCACATCACCCATCCGCCCGCCTTGAACAGTTCCAGCACGCAACAACTCCTAAGCCAAAGACTCGCCCCCGGTCGGCGAATGATACCCGCTGACACCGCCGGCAACGCGATCCTGCACAGTTGCGCAAGATCGCTGCGGTGGCCATGGGGCGGAACGCTGCGGCACCAGGCCGGGCTGCAGCGCCGTGTTCAGCACAGCCGTCAGCGCCGGCTGCAACCTGCCAGCACCAGTCGCTGACCGGGCTTGATCAGATATTTCGGTGCACGGATGCTGTTGGCATTGGCGATGCCCTGCACGGTGCAGCCATTGCGGCGCGCAATCGAATGCAGTGAGTCGCCCTTCTTCACCGTGTAGCTGCCGGCGCCACGCGCGGCCACGGCTGGCGCCACTGGCGGACGGGCTTCGTGCAATTCGCGGCTCATCGCCAGCATCGGGCCGTTCTGACATTGGCGCAGCCAGGCATCGGCGGCGGCGGCCGGCAGTTCCAGTTCAGTACCGGCCGGAATGCGACGGCCGGCTTCCCAGCGTGCGTTGAGGTTGCGCAGGTGCCGGAACCAGCCGCGCGGGTTGCCGTGCTGGCCGATGCAGACCGCCATTTCGTTGATCGAAATTTCCTGCTCCAGCGTGATCTTCACCGGGCTGGCGTCGTATTGCGCGAAGCTGAGGTTGTAGCGCTCCGGATGCAGGAACAGCCACGCTGCCGCCATCACCATCGGCACGTATTCGCGGGTTTCGGCCGGCAGCGCGTTGAACACCTGCGAGCTCCAGAAATCATGCGTGCCCTTGCCGGACAGCCGCGCGATGCGCCCTTCCCCGCCGTTGTAGGCGGCCAGCGCCAGCGAGAGATTGCCGTTCAACTCGGCGAAGCGTTCGTTGAGATAGGCGGCGTTGGCGCGGGTGGATTCCTGCGGATCGAAGCGCAGATCGAAGCTGCCGCCGCGATTGAGCCCGAAACGCGCGCCGGTGGCCGGCATGAACTGCAATGGCCCGGCCGCCCCGGCGCGCGACACCGCGTGCACGCGCCCGCCCGATTCCTTGGCCATGATGCCGAACAGCAGCGCCTCGGGCAGACCGCTCTTTTCGTACTCGGGGAACATGCGATGCCGCATGTACTGGTAGTTCTCCCAGGTATCGAGCAGCTGCGGGCGCATCCAGGTCAGCCATTCCTCCAGCGCCGCCTTCACCGGTTCGTTCAACTCGATGACCTTGGCCAGATCCTTGCCGTTGAGCATCGCCACGGTGCGGGCCGACTCGGGCAACACCAGCAGCACCGGCGAGTCGCCCTCGCCGACCAGATCCCCGTCACCGTTTACCGGGTCGCTGTCCTCGGTGGCACCGACCAGAACGCGGCCCTGGCGCACCAGCAGTGCATCCTGTGCGGCCAGCACGCGGCGCACGTCGCAACCGGGCTGCTCCAGGCACTCATCGGCAATGGCGCGAAGTTCGGCACGGGCGCTGCCGAACTGGCTGGCGGCGGCGCTCGCATCACCGCGCTCGTAACTGCTTACCGCCGCGTCAAAGCCTGCCGTGGCCTCGTCGATCCGTGCGTACAGCGCGTTCAGCGCCGCATCCGATACCTGTGCCTGCGGCCGGGGCGGCTGCGTTGCACAACCAGCCAGCACACCGGCCACCAGCAAAACCATCAACGAAACACGCACGCCACATCCCCGGTTCGAACAAACGCGCCAGCCTAACCAGCACCACCGGCAGCGGCAAGCGTGCCTGGGTCATATTTCGAGCAGGTTGGCGAAAGGCCGGGTTTCCTTCCAGCGATAGCCATCGAAATCACGGCGATCGGTGGAAAGGATACGGCCTTCACCCAGGCTCTCGGCCAGGATCAGCAGCGATGCATCGGCCAGATCCATCGGCAGGTTGCGGTAGCGCGTCATCAGATGAGTGGCGCGGGCCAGCGCACCGTCCGGCAGCTCCGGCACACGGCAGGCGCCATCGGCCACCGAGGCCACGAACGCCAGCGATTGATGCACACCCACGCGCGCCATCAGCAGATGCGTGACTTCGGTCAGCACCGGCCAGGTGGAAACAAAGCCTTCACCCTGATAACGCTCGGCGGCGCGCAGTGCGGCAGCGTGATGCCGGTCGCGGCGATTGCCCAGCGCGATCCAGAAACCGCTGTCGGTCAGGATCACGGCCTGCGCCTGCGAGGCTTGGGCGCAGCTGGAAGCGGCTCGTGCGCATGCGTCGGAATCTTGGTTTCCAGCGCCTCGGTGAGATAACTCTTGTACGCCGAGGACAAATCCTCCGGCCCTTCGCCGCCGGCCAGAAACGCATGTTTTTCAAGGATGGAAAGCGCATCGCGCGCCGGTATCGCGTGGCGCTCGTGGTACTCGCGCAGTGCCGCGCGCAACAGCTCGGAGGCCGTCAGCCCCTCACTGCCCAGCAACTGCTGGAAACGCTCGGCATCCTCACCGGTGAGGCGGGCGTTGATGCGGATATCGGCAGGCGTGTTCATGGTTGGATGTCCGGCCAGTCATGCTTCGTCATACAAGTTATGACAAGCAGTGAATTGATGCAAGCCATGCCTGCCGTGAAGGCGTGCCGCCATCGCGCATACAATCGCGTGTTTTACACAGCGCGTACTGCACAGGGAGCCCCGTCCGTGAACCAGATCCTCGTCGGCAAGTCCGTCACCACGCCCGACAGCGGCCAAGTCCACCTGCTGACCAAATACGGCAACCGCCACGGTCTGGTCGCCGGCGCCACCGGCACCGGCAAGTCGGTCACGCTGATGGTGCTGGCCGAGGGTTTTTCCCGGCAGGGCGTGCCGGTGTTCCTGGCAGACGTGAAGGGCGACATCGCCGGCCTTGCGGTACCGGGCACCAGCAACGAAAAGCTGCTGGCCCGGGCCGAAAAAATCGGCATCGACGGCTACGGCAACGAAGGCAACCCGACCGTGTTCTGGGACGTGTTCGGCAAGGACGGCCATCCGGTGCGCGCCACAATCTCCGAGATCGGCCCGACGCTGCTGGCGCGCATGCTCGAACTCAACGACACCCAGGCCGGCGTGCTCGACATCGTGTTCAAGCTGGCCGATGACAACGGCTGGCTGTTGCTGGACATCGACGATCTACGCTCGCTGCTGACCTTCGCCGCCGAAGAACGCAAGGACATTTCCACCCGCTACGGCCTGATCAGCCCAGCCTCGATCGGTGCCATCCAGCGCGCCCTATTGCGGCTGGAACAGGACGGCGGCGGCCAGTTCTTCGGCGAGCCGGCACTGGATCTCAACGACCTGATGCGAACCGATTTTTCCGGCCGCGGCATCATCAACATCCTCGCCGCCGACAAGCTGATCCTCAAGCCGCGCCTGTATTCCACCTTCCTGCTGTGGCTGCTGTCCGAGCTGTTCGAAAACCTGCCGGAAGTGGGCGATCTGGACCGCCCAAAACTGGTCTTCATCTTCGACGAGGCGCACCTGCTGTTCGACGACGCGCCGCCGGCGCTGCGCCAGCGCGTGGAACAGGTGATCCGCATCATCCGCTCCAAGGGCGTGGGCGTGTATTTCTGCTCGCAGTTCCCCGACGATGTACCCACCGAAATCCTCGGCCAGCTCGGCAACCGCGTGCAGCACGCACTGCGCGCCTTCACCCCGCGCGACCAGAAAGCGGTGCGCACCGCAGCCCAGACCTTCGTGCAGAACCCACAACTGGACGTGGTGGAAACCATCTCGCAACTGGGCACCGGCGAAGCACTGACCTCGATGCTGATGGACAAGGGCATCCCCGCGCCGGTGGAAAAAACCCTGATCTGCCCACCGCGCTGCCGCATGGGCGCGATCACGCCTGAAGAACGCGCCACCATCCGCAGCCGCAGCCCGGTCGGGGGCCGCTACGACACCCCGGTCAACCGCGAATCCGCGCATGAAATCCTGCTGCGCCGCGCCGAAGAACTGACCGCCGCCAAGGCCGCCGAAGCCGAAGCCAAGGCGCAGGCCAAGGCCAAACCCGCCGAAACCGACGGCGGCATGGGCCAGAAGGTCAACGAATGGCTGTTCGGCACCAAACGCCGCCAGGGCGTGGTCGACACCATGGCCAAGCAGACCGCCCGCACCGTCGGCACCAAACTCGGCAACCAGATTTTGCGTGGCGTGCTGGGCGGGATCTTCAACAAAAAATGAGATGACGACACTCGCCACCACCGCTTGGATGAAACCAGCGGTGGCGGCGTGATGGATGGACGGGCGCCCAGGTGGCGCCCGTTTTCATTGCGTCAGCGACGCTTACTCGAAATCCACACTACGCACGCCCAGCACCTTGCCATTCTCCCTGGCCGCACGCACCACCGAATCGCTGAAGCCATCCGGGTTCTGCGCCTCGATATCGACCTTGATCGTGACCTGGCTGCCGGGTGAGGCGCTGAACAGACCGATGAGTTCCTCGGCCAGCTTGGAGAAGTCCAGCGATGCGCGTACCGGATCAAGCTCGGCCGTGGCAAAAAACCGCGTCAGCCGGGCAACCGGTGCGGGCGTAGCCACTGGTGGCTGCGGCGCATTCGGCGAAGGCTCTGAAGGCGGCTCATTCCCATCACCCGGAGTCGGTACGGGCGCTGCGGGCGGTGTGACTGGCCGGATCGATTCCTCGTACTGCGCAGCGGCAGCCGGCTCGATCAGCAGCAGCTCGTCCATCAAGGGCGTGGTGGTCTTGCCGAACGAAAAGCCGCGCCACTTGTCACCATCCCTGCCGTAGGCCAGCCCGAAGAAATCCCGGCTGACGGCGCCGGCCGCGATGGTCGTCTGCATTACCGTGGACTTGATCAGACGTGGCAGGTACAGGTACTGGCACATGTGCTGCCACACCTGCATCGCCGGCACGTCCACGGCACCATCCTTCCAGTACCACTTGGACAGCAACCGATTCAGGTGCACGGGTGCCCACTCCCCGATCACCAACTCGTTCTCCGTCACCACGCGCTCGATTTCCCGGCCCAGACCTTGCGAAGCCGGATTCAGCGCGAAATGTTCCCAGCCCTGATCCTCCAGCCCGCCATTGCGCTTTTCCAACTGCATCGGTGCGAGAACCCAGCGGTACGCCTCACGCACCAGCCGCAGCAAGGTTTCCGCCGCCTGCTCGCGGCCCTGCGTAGCCTGCCGTTGCTGGTGATTGTCCAGCGTCAGGCGCAGATCCTTGATATCGGCCTCGATCGAGCGCCACGACAACAGCATCCGCACGGTGTCCTTGAGTCGCCCGACCTGATCGAAATCCGCCGCCAGAAACAACAGGCGATTCTGCTTCTGGCGCGGCTGCTCTCCTCGTGAGCGAAGAATCTGCTGTGCCATGTCGCGCGCCGGATTCGTGCCTGCACGCGTCCACGCAGCCGAAGGTGGCAGCACCACCAGACGCAGTTCCCAATCGTCCGGAATGTCCGCGTGCCGGGTGAACACATGCACCGCAGAAAACGGCTGCGAATTGCCCATCACGCGGTTGATTGCCTGGCGGATTTCGTCGATCACTGCGGCATCGTCGAAGCGTTTCTTCCGCTCCTCCATCTCCTGCCGCAGGTTGGGCCGCACATCCAGCCACCAGCGCCCGTTGCCCTTGCTCAAATAGGTCAGCCGGCCTTCCAACCGGCCCAGCGCATCGACGAACACATGCGGTGCCTGCCCCGGTTGCAGACAACCCAGCACCACGCGCGAAGTTTCCAGGCCACGGGCCAGCTCATTGCTGCCAGTCGGCGCACTGCCCAGAAAGATACTGCGCGTCACCCGTCGACACGCCTGCACCGCACCGAAACGTGGTTCGTTCTGTTCGATGAACACCGGCTCGGAACGCTCGCCATCCACATCCCGCTCCAGCACCGGCTCCCAGCCCGCCTGTAGATACGCCGTCAACTCCGTGCGCACCGCCGCGTCGTACAGCGGCAGGTTGCCCGGCATCAGCATCAGGTCCTGATTGTTGTCCTGCCACAGCCGGTGGATCACCCGTGCCATCAGCTTCAGCACGCCGCGCGTGCGCTGGAAGCTGGGCAAGGTTGACCAGTCGTTGTAAAGCCGCTCGAATACTTCGGGATGAATTGGATACGCCGCCTGCATCCGCTCCAGATACTGGCCTTCCTGCGTCTCGCCCGGCAGTTCCGCTGCGTGGGTCACGTAATCGCTGGCGAAAGCGCGGCACACCGCATCGGCTGCCGAACGGTCGCTGATCTGTGTGAACAGCCGACGGCGCACGATCTCGAAGGCTTCCAGCGTCGCCACCGGTTTCCAGATCGCCTGCACGCGCCCGAAATAATGCTCCAGCGCCTTCAACGCCTGCACACCGCGCGCACTGCCCGCCTCACGTTCGGATTCCGGCAACGACGCCAGCAACACCGCCGTCGGCACCGACTTGATCGCCTCGGTGAGCGCCTGCACGAAGGTCAGGTTGCTGTCGTAGGTGCCGCCGGACAGCGCCTTGCCGTCCTCGAACTGGCGGATATAGGCCACCAGTTCGTCAATCAGGATCACCGTCGGGGCATGGGCTTGCAGCAATTCCACCAGCACCTGCTTGCCGGGGGACGTGCCGCTGGCATCGGCATCGGCTACGCGCGCATAACCTTCTGCGCCACCGAGTTGCCACGCCAACTCGCCCCACAGCGTGCGCAGCGAGTGGCCATCCACCATCCGCGGCTGGCTCGGCGAAAGACGGATGCCATCCAGCACCACCACCTTCGCCGCAGGCAACTGCATCACCCCGGCGCGGTCGAGAATGGCGGGCACACCGTCCATCTCGGTCGCCGCCGCCTTGCCGCCAGCCATGTGCATCACCGCCAGCATGGTGTGCGTCTTGCCGCCACCGAACGCCGTCTGCAGCTGGATCACCGGATCACCGCCCTTGCCGGACAAGCGCTGCGCCACCGACGTCAGCAACAGGCCCATGCCCTCGGTGATGAAGGTGCGGCGGAAAAACAGCGCCGGATCTTGATACTCGGCACCGGCCCTGCCCTCGTGCACCTGGGTGATGTCGGCGGCGAACTCGGCCTGCTGGAAGGTGCCGCGATGCACGTCTTCGTGCGGGATGGCGATTTCGCGCCAGGGTTTGAGACTCATGTCCGATCCTCGTTCGATTCTTCCGCGTGCGGCAACTGACCGGTAGCGGCCCGTTCACGTGCCAGCAGCACGGCACGATGCAATTGTTCGCGCAACTGCGCGATGTCGGGGATATGCGCCAGATACTGCGCCACGCGGATACCTGACGCATCCAGATCCAGCAGCTTGACCTGTTCGCGATCCGCACCGGCGCACAGAATCAGCCCCAGGGGCGATGCCTCGCCTTCGGCGCGATCGTACTTATCCAACCAACGGAGATACAGCTCCATCTGCCCCTTGTGCGCAGGCGAGAAGGCTTCCAGCTTCAATTCCACTGCCACCAGCCGGCGCAGATACCGGTGATAGAACAGCAGATCGAGGTAAAAATCGTCCTTGCCGACGCTGATGCGCTTTTGCCGCGCGACAAAGGTAAAGCCACTGCCCAGTTCCAGCAGGAACCGTTCCATCTCGCGCAGGATGGCGGCTTCCAGATCGCGCTCGCTGTAGCCGTCCGGCAAGCCCAGAAAGTCCAGCATGTAAGGGTCGCGGAACACCATGTCCGGCGTCATCTGCCCGCCGTCACGCAGGTGGCTGATTTCCTTGCGAACCACCGCCTCCGGCTGCTTGGCCATCGCCGTGCGCAGGTAAAGCTGGCTGCCGATACGCTCGCGCAGCGTGCGCACACTCCAGCGCTCGACGCGGCACATTTCGGCGTAGTACTCGCGCTCCAGCGGCTGCTTGAGCGGCAGGATTTCGACGAAATGGCTCCAGCTCAGGTGCTGCGACAGCGCAGCAACAATCTGCCCGTCGGGGAAAGCCTCCGCAAACTTGACCATCCGCGTCAGCGCCGAGAAATTGAATCCCTTCCCATACTCCCTCGTCAATTCTTGCGACAGCGTCGCAAGAATCTTCTGTCCGTATTCCGCCCGATCACCTTTGAGCACTTCCCGATGAATCCGCCCGCCCATCTGCCAGTACAGCAGGGTCAACGTGCTGTTGGCAGTCTGTGCGACATGCAGCCGTGCGTGCTCAATCAGGCTGCGCAGTTCCTGGAGCAAGGCTGATGACTGGCTCATATGCTTGGTCATTTGCTTGAGCCGAACACTTTCTGCTGTCGTTCGTCGCCGATGTGATGCGTTAGACAGTCGGCCGCTTGCAGGCGAATGTTGGCATCCACCAACTTATCGAGACATATCCCGCTAGCCAACTGCCTCAGCAACATCACAGGCTGGTCATGCAGCTTCGCGTATCGCGGCTCGACCTCATCCCGGCCCACGACTTCCTGTTTGACTTTGCGATAGACCGACCAAAGGCGACCCGCCACTTCCCGGACCAACTCGTAGTCCTGCTCAGTTGCCTCGACAGCCCATAGCTCATTGGCTTGCGCTCTTCTTCGCAGGGTGAAGTCGTTGTGGGCCAGCACCTTCCGACGCAGCTTCTTGAGCCGGCCGTACTTGCCGACAGTATTGGCTGCGGTATTGCAATGACACTCACTCCAGTCGTCAAGCAATTCGCGAACTGCGAGCCTCATGGCCTTCTGTGAGCTGGGCTCGTCCGGCTGCTCGTTCTTTGCCAGCAGCAGCCACAGTGTCTCGAAGGAGACATTCGCATTGCCATTCTGCTCCGCAGGATCGAGAAGTCGGCAAATACGCAGCAACAAGCTCTCGATCAAGGTGGCTTGAATGAGAACGAAGAACCCGGGGGCCGTCTCTGCCATCAACTGTTGACGCTTATCCTTATCGACGAGGTAAAGCGTCTGGTAGGTATCCATCTGCGCCCATAGCAAATGCAATTCGTTACCGATTAGCTTCAATACTTCGGTGATGGACTGCGGCTTTGCCATGTCAAACGTCCAAACTCCCCTGCTCACCCGCCGCACCCTCACGGCTGGCCTGCTCGATGCCGTTCCAGGCGCCTTGCAGTTCGTTGTAGGCGCGGGCCTCTTCCGCCCAGCCCTTGCGCTCGCAGAGGGTGTAGAGGCGGTAGGTGAGTGCGATGAGGGCACTGGTCTTGTCGGGCATCTGGGCGAGCAGCTGGCCGGCGGCGGTTTCGCCGTGCTGGTTGAGGGCGCGGATGAGCTGGTGCAGGGCTTCCCAGACGGGCACGCGGGCGTCGTTGCGTGGGGACCAGTCGGCGGGGAGCTCGCGCCAGCGCAGCAGGCGCAGGCGGCCCTTGCTGCTCTCGACCACGCCGGCCTCGACCAGGCCGGCGACGCTGGTGCCCTTGGCGCGGGCCAGCACATCGGCATCGCCGTATTTGCCCTCGGCCCAGCCGCTCTCCTCGAACCAGGACAGACAGAACTGGGTGTCGTGGTCGAAATCGTCTTCGGAGAGGTAGCGGTTGATGAGCTGCAGGGCGCTGCGCACGCTCATGGGCGTACCGTCGGCCTCCAGCACCGCGGCATGGCGGCTGAAAATGGCCATGCCCGGACCAATGATGGCCTGTGACAGGTCCACCGGCGCCACCGGCGAATTGACGCCGCCGCGGGTCATTTCGTTCAGCGCCTCCGGCAGCACGG
Organism: Denitratimonas organivorans; assembly: GCF_037478135.1. Taxonomy (NCBI): domain Bacteria; kingdom Pseudomonadati; phylum Pseudomonadota; class Gammaproteobacteria; order Lysobacterales; family Lysobacteraceae; genus Denitratimonas; species Denitratimonas organivorans. Next base: position 78,017 of record NZ_JBBHDV010000013.1, on the reverse strand, counting down.
CGTTGAGTTCACGGATGAACTCGCGGCGGGAGACGGAAGGGGCGTCGACTTCGCGGCGGCGGCAGACGAGGACAACGCTCGAAGCCAGGGCGTTGGTATTGTTGCCGATTACACGACCCTGCTTCTCGGTTCGCATCGGCCAAGTGCCCGTGAGCGCAAATCCCGCCTGTAGCACCGCTTCAAGGAACGTTTCCCAGCCGGTGCTGGAGGTGCCGGCGTCGTCCTTAGTCTCGGACTGCTTGAAAGCATAATAGATAGTGACCGGAAAACCGGGATGAGCCTGCTGCGCCAGATTCCGCAGCGCTTGGGTCATTCCGTCGAGGAAAAATGTCTCAGCGGCCTCTTTGCTTCCATGGCGGTAGGGTGTAGCTACGAGCTCTTCAACCTTGGGCACAGCGAGCGTGGCGAACAGATCGGGATAGATCGAACGCAATGAGCGACGCAGCCAGACATAGAAGAAGTCGGACAGGTCGGCGTAACCGATGTTGTCGTAATAGGGCGGATCGGTGGATATCAGCCTGTTACGGGAGATGACTTGAGTTGCTGCGTCGGCTTGCTGTGCGACCCCCTCGATGGGATGCGCTCCCAACGCCTCAAAGCCTTTAACTTGCCTATCGAACAGATTCGTGTAGCTCCCGGACGAGCTAGAGAAGACATTGGCCTCTGCATAATCCCAAGTCATCGGGATTGCTTGGCGAGAGAACACACTCCTCATTTGCGTGTTTGGATGATTCCAACCGCAGATCGTGGATTGATGATTGGCTACTTGATCGACCAAGAACGCCAGATACACCCCCACCGCTTCGGCGTAGGCGGTGGCGCCGGTGCCGCCGGCGTCGAGGCCGCGGCCGTCGTCGGGCATGCCGGCGGCCAGCGCGTCGGCCTTGACCTTGGCGATGGCTTCGCCCACCAGGTCGGAGAAGGTGGTCAGCGCCACCAGCTGGCGCGGGGTAAATAGATCGCCGTAAACGTCCAGCCCATAGTTGCTGACGTTGACGCGACATTTGCCATGCAGTTTTGTTTCAGGCTTCCAAGTAGGTTCAGCCTGTCGCGCGATGACTTCGTGCTCCTCGGTCGGCGTCAAATAAACTCGACCACGATCACCCTCGGCCACAATAGCCATAAGACGCCGCCCCATCCGCCCTGCTTGACCTTCTGAACGGATGTATTTGTAGTCGATGGGTGAGTCCGACAGCAGGCAATAGAAGCCACCCCGCTTGCCGGCTGCAGTGCCGCCCTTTGCATCCTCAGGCGGCGTCCCCACCTCCACCGTGAAGCGATACCGGTCACCCTCCACCACCGGCTGCACATACGCCTCCTTGCCCTTCTTGCTGGACAGGATGAAGGTGGACGCCAGCGGCACCTCGGCATGGCGCCAGGCCGGGTTGGGGCTCTTGACGGTGCGCGCCCACAGCCAGGCGATGACGGTGAGCTTCTGTCCTTGGTACGGCTTGAGGTCCGGGCGCTCGGCGACCATCTGCGCGGTGACCTCGATCTGCGGATACAGATGGCCGATGCGCTGCTGGGCCTGCTCGCGCATCCAGGCGCCATAGCGGCGCACGTCCTCGGCCAGGCCGCGGGCGCCGGACCAGTCTTCAAAGGCATCCTTGGTCGCCTTCTTCCGGCTGCCGGTGTCTGCCGCTGGCTCCGGTCCGATCGGCTTGCGGCCGGCGAAGCGCGGCGGGATCTCGATCATCGCCTTGTTGATAGTCACCGCCACCGGGTTGAGGTCGGAGGCGTGGCTCTCCAACCCCAGGCGCTGGGCCTCCAGCGGCAGCGCACCCCCGCCCGCGAAGGGGTCATGGAAGGCAGGCAACTTGTCAGGGTCAAACAGTTCGGCGGCCTGCGGGTGATCCTTGTTCAGCGCGCAGACCTCGCGCCAGGAGCGGCGGATCTCGGCGCGGGCACGTTCCAGCACCTCCTCGTTGTTGGTGTTCTCCCACAGCACCAGGTCCTCGATGATGCGGAACAGCCGCTCGCGCTCGATCGCGGCCTTTTCCTTGTTCGCCCCGTACTTGAACCCGCCGCCCTGCTGGTAGCCGGGGTCGTTGACCATCTGCGCAAAGATCACCGCCCGCGCCGCCGCCAGCGGCCGCCGCGCCCACCACAGGTGCAGGGTGCTGGGATGCCCGTGCCGGATCGACTTCTCGCGCGCCGCGGCGGCGTTGATCTTGTCGAGCGGGAGGGCGACTTCGATGAGCTTGCGGGGGGATTTGATGGTCATGGGCTCTGCTATTTCCAGGTGTCCGGGCGCTGCAATGCGTAACCGGCAGGATTGACGATAGTGTCGGGGAGCTGGCTGTCGGCAAGCCGCTTTCGACCAATGGTGAAGCAGGCGTTGGCTGCTTCGGCCAAGCGCACCGAGTGTCGTTTGGGTGGCGATGCAATGATGATGCGTTTTTGGGGGAATCGCTGCCTCACGACCTGCACGGGCGGCACCAGATCGCTGTCGGCTGACACGATCATGGCGGTATCGAACGCATTGTCCATGGCATCGGTCAGCAAGCGCACGGCGATGTTGACGTCGGTCATCTTTTCCTCGTTCTGCTGCCAGGTCGCATGGCAGCGAAGGCAGGACTTTGGCTTGGTCAGGTACTGGCCGAAAACGATGTCAACCTCAGGCAGCGTTTCCAGCGCCTCCAGGTACGCCTGCTGACGGAGGTGCTTGTTGGGGTCGGCCGGATTGGGGCTGATGCGGGCCGTGAAGTAACGGGTGCCTACGAGCACCTGGCCCTCCTTCAGCAGATTGGCTACCAGCTTCTCGGGGTTCAGCCAGTAATAGCGGCGCAGCTTGCTGTCGCGCAGCCCAAAAAACAGGTTGAACCCGTCGATGTATCCCATCACTCGGCCCATGCACGGCCCCTTGCTGCCGGCCGCGTATCTGGCACCGCGGCACTTGACAAACTGTTAGGCAAGACTAATATTCCGCCTACCCCGCCGGGGATAGCATCCCCGGCCCGACGCCCGCCTCGTGCGGGCGTTTCTTTTTTCCGGCATCGACAGCTGTTCACTTGCCGGCCTCCCTGCTTGCGATGAATCCCGGCCACAGCTGGCCGTTGTCGTCGTGTCGGATCAGGCCGATTTCCAGCAGACGGCGCATGTCGCGCTGGCGGGTCTTGTCCGTAAGCCCCAGATACATGGCCTGATAGCGCGGGTCGGTACGCAGGCTGGTCATCGGCAGCGCGCGCCCGTGTTCCAGTAGGTGGCGGATGATGGCGTACTGGCGCTGGTTGATGTCGCCGGCGTCGAACAAGCCGCGGACCTGGGCCTCGAACAGCAGGACATGCACCATCTGGTTGACGCGCCCATGCAGGCGCTCGATGACCACGCGCAAGCCCTCCAGATGGAAGGCGACAAACGCATGGTTGGGGTGTTCGTCACCGCGCGCAGCCGTCTTGCGGCACTGGTTGAACAGCGCGAAGTAGCGGTGGATCTGTTCCTGGTAGAACTTGGCCAAGGCAAACGGGGCGTACTTGTAGCCGGCCTGACGCAGCAAAGTGGCTTCGAGGACGCGGCCGACGCGGCCGTTGCCATCCCAGAATGGGTGGATGAGTTCGAAATACAGATGCACCAGCGGTGCGCGGATCAGCGATGAGATGCCGGCCTGTACCAGTTGCCGGTGCCAGTCGATCAAGCCTTCGAGAAGCGTGCGCATGTCGCGGCCGTATTGTGGCGGCTTGTAGGTGCCGCCATGCGGGGCATCACCGACGACGGTGGGGCGCTCGCGCGGGTTGTCGCGGAGCAGGCCGGGGCGGTTGTCGGCGTGCGGCAGATCGCGACAGATTTCGGTGTGAAGCTGGCACAGGTAGTCGAGCGACAGTTCCCAGCCGGGCGTCTCGGCACTGCGCACGGCCAGTTCGTAGGCGGCCCTGATGTTGCGCACGCGGATGTCCTGCTCGGCCTGCACTTGCGCCGGGTCGAGGTCGAGCGAGCGGTCGGTTTCTTCCTCGGTGAGGTGAGCGCCTTCGATGGTGTTGGTGCCGAACACGGATTGAACCAGCACTTCGCGTTGCAGGCGGTTGGCGACCTGGGCCAGCGGTGAGGCGTTGAACATGCGCCAGGCGTCTTCGACGCGGGTGAGTTCGATTTCGAGCGCGGCCATGTCCACGCCCACGACAAAGCTGAACGGGCCGAACCGATCCGTTTCCAGCCGCAACCATGGAAGCGTGGATACCGCGTTCATGTCGCTCGAAATGTCGCCCCTGATCAAGTTGTTTAGTGTAACTGAGTCAGCTATTTATAGCTTTTTTACCGCACAGAGTGTCGCCGAAAATGTCGCACCCGCCACATCACTCTGTCCTTGCTTGCGCCAGTAGATGTGCAAGCTGGAAGTTGACCGAGGTGGCGCCCGGCTCCGGCTCCTGGGTGAACGGCTGCGGGATGTAGTGCGGACCATCGATGTGGTCGCCATCGATCAGCACGATGGCGAGCCAGAACTTTTCGCCTTGATTGAGGGCGGTACAGATCTCGTTGCGGGTGACGGTGATGACATCGGCACCCCGTGCCCTGCCCTTGACTTCGATATGGCGCGGTTCCGGCAGCGCGCCGGCGGTGGCGGGTGGTTGGGCGGTGATGTCCCAGCCGCACTTTTCCGCCGAAACGTCCTTCACTGCGTGGCCGAGGGCTTCTTCGTGGGCGATGACGGCGGCCATGGCGCGCAGTTCGATGGCGCGGCGTGCTGCGGCATCGGGGCTGAAAGGTGCCGGGGTCTGGCCGCGAAGTTCGCGCAGCAGGCCCATCGGCACGACCAGTGCGCCGCCGACCAGCACCGGCGTGGCGGAAACGATGTGGCGCATGTCCTCCAGTTCGCGGGTACGAGTTTGCAGGCGCGCGGCGAGTTCTTCCGCGCGGCGGCGCAATTGTTGCGGCTGGACGCGCGGCTGGCGGCCGGCGGCGACATCGATATCGAGTTGGGCGGCCCGGCTGGACAGATAGTTGATTTCCTTCACCAGGCGGTGATGGACGGCCTCATGGATGCGGCTGACCTGGCGTTCGCGGCGCTGACGCACTTCGTCGTAATGGTCCGGCGCCAGCATGGTGGCGGCGTGCTGCACGGCACGCGATTCCACACCGGAGGCCAGCCAGGGTTGATCAAGCAGCGGCTCGACCAGAGCCAGGTCGGCAGGTTCCAGCGGCTCCAGATCCAGATGCGGTGCCCATCCGGCAAAGCGCATCTGGCCCGAGGCGCTGGCGTGGACGAATTGGATGCGGCGCGAGAGATGACGGACGTTCTCGCTGCTGCCTTCGCGCACGGCGTGATCCAGCAGCAGGAGCAGTGAGGGTTCGCTGCCTTCGTCGGTGGGATCAAGCAGGATGGTGCCCTCGCGCAGGCTGCGCTGGCGCTCGATCAGTACCACGTCGATCAGCGCGGCCATCAGCGGATGCGCGGGATGGACCAGATCCGCCATCGGTTTGCCATCGACATGGATTTCGGATTTGTCGAAGCAGATGCGGGCGTAGCGGGTCAGCACCGGGGTGCGGGTGTCGCTGATCTGGCGGTCACGTTCGCGCAGCACGGCGGGCACGTGCGGGATTTCGTAGCGATGACCTTCACGCCTGCGCGCATCGCCACCGATGGCGGCAAAGGCTTCCAGGAAAAAGCTGCGCAAGAAGTACGGTTGCAGTTTGCGCGCCTGGGCCTTGTCCATCTCCTCCTTGATGGCGAACAGGTGCTCCATGGTCATGCTGTTGTCGACCAGTGCATTGCGCTGGATGATGCTGCTCAGATGTGCGGTATCCAGCGCGCCGTCGATGACCTGGTTGAGACGGGCACGCACGTCCGGACGCTCGCCGTAGCGGATGGCTTCGATCAGCAGATCCTTCAGCGATTCGCCCTCGAAGGCTTCGCCGAGGATGTCGAAAACCTGCCCGCCGAGCGCCAGGCGTTCGACTTCCAGCTTCTCGAAAAGCCGTTGGAACACCGCGCCTTCACGGGTGCCGCTGGCGACCAGGTTCCACAGGTGACAGACCTCGCGCTGGCCGATGCGGTGGATGCGGCCGAAGCGCTGTTCGATGCGGTTCGGATTCCACGGCAGGTCGTAGTTGATCATCAGGTGGGCGTTCTGCAGGTTGACGCCCTCACCTGCCGCATCGGTAGCCAGCAGCACGACGACTTGTTTGTCCTGGCGGAAACGTTCCTGCACCTTGCGCCGCTCGTCGCGGTTGACCCCGCCGTGGATGGCGAGGATGGCATCAGGATTGCCGAAGGTGTCGGCGATGCGGGCGCGCAGATAGTTCAGGGTGTCGCGCTGTTCGGTGAAGATGATCAGCTTACGACGTCGGCCCTGCGGATCACGCATTTCCGGGGATTCGAGCAGGGCGGAAAGCTGCCGCCATTTGCTGTCGTTGCCCGATTGCACGACATCGCGCGCCTGCTGTTCGAGTGCTTGCAGGCTGATGATTTCCGCTTCCAGTTCGGCCAGGGTCTGGGCGCTGGTGGCCTGGCTGGACACCTGATCGGCGTAGGCTTCGTATTCCTCGGCGCTGAGCTCGTCGTCGGCTTCAAAGAGGTTGTCCGGCACGTCGAGTTTGCGTACCACGTAAAGCTCGGCGTCCTCGCGCACATTGCGTCCGCGCGCGAGGGTGCGGCGTTCGGCCAGCTCGGTTTCCAACCTGGCGCGACGGCGCTTGAGCGATTGGTAGATGGCCTCCGGGCTGGACGCCAGACGCCGTTGCAGGATGGTCAGTGCAAAGCCAACGGTGCCCTTGCGTTTGCCATCGAGCCGGTCGGCGCGGTTCATTTCCTCGCGTACATAGGTGGTGACGGACTCGTACAGCGCGGCTTCGATATCGGAAAGTTCGTACTGGGCGGTATAGGCGCGGCGTTCGGGAAACAGTGGCGTGCCGTCGAACTTGACCAGCTTTTCCTTGACCATGCGGCGCATCAGGTCGCCGACTTCGACCTTGTGCGCGCCTTCGCGGAACTTGCCGTAGAAGCGGTCGCCATCAAGCAGCGACAGGAAGAGTTGGAAATCTTCCTCCTTGCCGTTGTGCGGGGTCGCGGTCATCAGCAGGAAGTGCCGGCACAGGCCGCCGAGTTGTTCGCCCAACTGGAAGCGCCGGGTTTTCTTGACTTCGCCACCGAAGTAACTGGCCGAGAGCTTGTGCGCCTCGTCCACGATGATCAGATCCCAATCCGTGAGACTGAGTTTTTCGCGGTATTCCTCGTTGCGCGAGAGCTGGTCCAAGCGCACGAGCAGATGATCCTGATCGAGGAAATAGTTGCCGCTGCCGCTGGCTTCCTGTCGCTCGCGGCTGAAGATCTCGAACTCCAGGCCGAACTTCTCGCGCAGTTCATCCTGCCATTGGCCCACCAACGAGCCGGGCGCAACGATCAGGATGCGCCGCGCATCGGCGCGCATCACCAGTTCACGGATGAACAGGCCAGCCATGATGGTCTTGCCGGCGCCCGGATCGTCGGCCAACACATAGCGCAGCGGCTGGCGCGGCAGCATGTGTTCGTACACCGCCGAAATCTGGTGCGGCAGTGGTTCGACGTTGGAGGTGTGCACCGCCATCATCGGATCGAACAGGTGCGCCAACTTGATCCGCAGGGCTTCGGTGGCGAGCCTGAAATCCCCGCCATTGGACTGGAAGCTCCAGGCGCGCGTGGTGGTGGCCGGTGCGAGACGTTCCTCATCGGTACGGGACAGCATGCGCTCGGAAACGCGGCCATCGGCACCGCGGTAGACCACGGATACGACATCCTCGCCAAGCCATTCCACGGCTACGAGCGCCACCGGTCCGGAGGGATCGATGCCGGTGATTTGTGCGCCTGCGGAAAGTTGTTCGAGTTTCATTGCTCGGGTTGTTCCTGATTCACGGGCCTTGCACGTCGGAGAAAGCGGCGATGCTGGCACGTCGTAGTCTCACCGACTGAGATTGCGACGTGCCCAGGTTCTGTCTTCAACCCATCACCGGATAATCGATATACCCCGCTTCACCGCCACCATAGAAGGTGCTGCGATCCGGGGTATTGAGCGGGGCGTTTTCGCGCAGGCGGCGGACAAGATCGGGGTTGGCGATGAAGGGGCGGCCGAAGGCGATGGCGTCGGCGTGGCCAGCCGCGATGGCGGCGTCGGCCAGTTCGCGGGTGTAGCCGTTGTTGAGAATCCAGGCGCCGTGCCCACCGGCGTTGCGGTAGGCATTTCGCAGGGCGTGGTAGTCGAACGGGGTGTCGCCTTGCTGGAAGTCGCGGGCACCGCCGGTGGCGCCTTCGATCACGTGCACGAAGGCCAGATCGTGGCGCGCCAGCGACGCGGCGACGGCTTCGAATAGGGCTTGCGGTTCGGGATCGGCGGCGTCGTTGGCCGGGGTCACCGGCGAGATGCGGATGCCGGTGCGTTCGCCACCGATCGCGGCGGCCACGGCGGCCACGACTTCATCCATGAAACGCACGCGGTTTTCGATGCAGCCGCCGTATTCGTCACTGCGCCGGTTGCTGCCGGCGCGCAGGAACTGGTCGATCAGGTAGCCATTGGCACCATGCAGTTCCACGCCGTCGAAGCCGGCATCGATCGCAGCGCGGGCGGCGCGCGCGTAGTCCTGCACGATGGCGGGGATTTCCCCGATCTCCAGCGCGCGCGGGGCCGAAGTCGGTACGAATTCGCCGTCGCCATCGGGTTTGAGGATGTAGGTCTTGGCCTCGGCGGTGATGGCGGAAGGTGCGACCGGATCGGCACCACCGGGTTGCAGCGATACATGCGACACCCGGCCCACATGCCAGAGCTGGGCCACGATGCGGCCGCCGGCGGCATGCACGGCGGCGGTGACGCGGCGCCAGCCGTCCAGTTGCGCGGCCTCGTACAGCCCCGGCACATCGGCATAACCCTGGCCCTGCTGGGTGATCGCCACACCTTCGCTGACGATGAGACCGGCGCTGGCGCGCTGCGCGTAATAGGTTTCCACCATCGCGCCGGGCACGCCCTTGGGCGAGCGGTTGCGCGTGAGCGGCGCCATCACGATGCGGTTGGGAAGCTGCAACGCTCCGGCGTTGACGGGTTCAAACAGACGGCTCATGGCATCACCAGACATCAAAAGGGGATCGGGCCAGCATGCGTGAACGCCTGCGGCGGGACAAGCCGGCCACCGATGCCCCGCAGCTTGACCTTTGTCAGCGGCCCGGCGACAGCCGCCGGCTAGCATCCTGCGCTGTCCAAAGCCCGCAGGATCCGCGCGTGCCGCCACCCGAGCAGTCCCCTTCCGGCCCGTTGCCGTTGCCAGATGAACTGGCGCAACTGCTGCTACGCGGCACCCGCCACGGCATCGACCGGATCGACGACGACATGCTCCGCCTGCTCGCGCTGCGGCGTCGGCTGGCGGCCATCGCCGGACGTTTGAAACGCAGGCTGCGCCAGCCATTGCACGATCCGGCGCGCGAACAGCAGGTGCTGCACCGCGCCCACCGGCTGGCGGAACGCCTGCACCTGCCACGCCTCACCGCACAGCGGCTTGTCCGCGTGCTGATCGCCGATGCGCGCCAGCAACAGGGCATTGGCGCCGGCATTTCCTCCTGTCCCGATCCTTCCCTGGTCGTTGCTGAAATGAATCCATCCCGTCACACCCCGCTTGTCGAACATCCGGCGCTGCTGCGCCTGGTTCCACCGCCTTCACGCTGGAAGCCGCTGCTGCGGCATCTGCCGGCACCGCTGCACGCGCGGCTGGTGGAAACCGTGCTTTCCCGCGTGCTGGGGCAACCCGGTGTGGGTTCGACGCTGGATGAAGTCGCCGGGCGCCGGCTTGGCATCACGGTGTCCGATCTCGGGCTGGAATGGGTGTTCCACTGGCAGCACGGCCGCCTGCACGCGGTGCCGGAAGCGGCCGAAGCCAGCGTGCGCGGCAGCGCCACCGATCTGTTGCTGCTGGCCAGCCGGCTGGAGGATGCCGATACGCTGTTCTTCCAGCGCCGGCTGGTGCTGACCGGCGATACCGAACTGGGCCTGACGGTGCGCAATCTGCTGGACCGCATGCCCTGGGAAGCGATCCCGCTGGGTCTGCGCATCGCCCTGCAACGCAGTGCCGGCCTGGCTCGTGCCGCGCGCAGCGCATTTCGCGAAAGGTGGGCGCCGGCCTTGCCACAGCTGCCCGACGCCGACTGAAGCCGCAACCGCAGCGGCACGCCGGCCCCATCATCAATCACTGCAACCTGCCCGACAGAGCGCCACCGGGGTGATGGCACCCAATTACTGCGCAGATTTGCGCACAGGCGTGCATGAATTGCCGCCGGCCACACTTTTTCACAGGCGTCGATCCGCTCCGGGTGCAGCGGCGCAAACCCTTGCCAGTACACCATTTCCTTGCCCGACAATGCGTTGCCGTATGGAAATGGGCAGGGACGGCTTCAGCGCAAAGTTGTGCCGGACCGGTCAGAATCCCCGCTTTTCCCCGCTGTGTAGTTGATATGACCCGAGCCAATTCCTACGACCGTGAGCAACTTCTGGCCTGTTCCCGTGGCGAGCTGTTCGGCCCCGGCAACGCGCGCCTGCCGGCACCGCCGATGCTCATGTTCGACCGCATCACCCACATCGGCACCGAGGGCGGCAAGTACGGCAAGGGCCTGATCCAGGCTGAGCTGGATATCCATCCGGACCTGTGGTTTTTCCCCTGCCATTTCGAGGGCGATCCGGTGATGCCAGGCTGCCTCGGGCTGGATGCGATGTGGCAGCTGTGCGGCTTCTATCTGCCGTGGCTGGGTGCGCCGGGCCGTGGCCGTGCGCTGGGCGTGGGCCAGGTCAAATTCACCGGCCAGGTGCTGCCCACGGCCAAGCTGGTCAGCTACGAACTGCACGTGCGCCGGGTCATGCGCGGCAAGCTGGAACTGATCATCGCCGACGGCAGCACCCTGGTGGATGGGCGCGAGATCTACACCGCCGAGGACCTGCGCGTGGGCCTGTTCACTTCGACCGATGGGTTCTGAGTCATGAATGCAATTTCCAAGCGCCGCGTGGTGGTCACCGGCTTCGGCATCACCTCCTGCCTGGGCAACGACGCCGACAGCGTCAGCGCCTCGCTGCGCCAGATGCGCGCCGGCATCCGCGCTGTACCCGAATACGCCGAGCTGGGCCTGCGCAGCCAGGTCGCCGGCTGGCCGGACATCGATCTGAACGAGCAGATCGACCGCAAGCTCAAGCGTTTCATGGGCGATGCGGCGGGCTTCGCCTATGTCGCGGCGCGCGATGCGATCGCCGACGCCGGCCTTTCCGATGAGCAGGTGCGCGATATCCGCACCGGCCTGATCGCAGGTTCCGGCGGCGGTTCTCCACAGTGGCAGATCGAAACCGGCGACCTGCTGCGCAACAAGGGCGTGCGCAAGGTCGGCCCGTACATGGTGCCGCGTTCGATGGGTTCGACCGTCTCGGCCACGCTGTCCACCGCGTTCGGCATCCGCGGCCTGAGCTATTCGATTTCCGCCGCCTGCGCGACCTCCGCGCATTGCATCGGTGCGGCCGCCGACCTGATCCGTCACGGCGCGCAGGACGTGATCCTGGCCGGTGGCGGCGAGGAACTGCACTGGGGCATGACCACGCAGTTCGATGCGATGGGCGCACTGTCGAGCAAGCGCAACGACACTCCGCACAGCGCCTCGCGCCCCTACGATGCGGACCGCGACGGCTTCGTCATCGCCGGCGGCGGCGGCATGCTGGTGTTGGAAGACTACGAGCACGCCAAGGCGCGCGGCGCGAAGATCCACGCCGAACTGGTCGGCTACGGCGTCACGTCCGATGGCGTGGACATGGTGGCCCCGTCCGGTGAAGGTGCGGTGCGCTGCATGCGCATGGCACTGGCTGGCCTGCACGGCGAAGCAGTCGGAAACATCGGCTACCTCAACACCCACGGCACCTCCACCCCGCTGGGCGATGTGATCGAACTGCAATCGGTGCGCGAAGTGTTCGGTGAGGCGCTCCCGCCGATTTCCTCGACCAAGGCCCTGAGCGGCCACTCGCTCGGCGCGGCCAGCGTGCACGAGGCGATCTTCTGCCTGCTGATGATGCGCGACGGCTTCATCGCCGGCTCGGCCAACATCGAAACGCTGGACCCGAAGGTGGAAGGCTTCCCGATCGTGCGGGAAACGCGCGAGGCCAGCCTGAACACCGTGATGTCCAACAGCTTCGGCTTCGGCGGCACCAACGCCAGCCTGGTGTTCGCGCGGGTCTGATGCGCTCGCCGGTGGCCGGCTCCGGCGGCGAACACCGCCGCCAGCGCAAACGCCACCCGGTGAATTCCCGCGCTTGTCCAGGCGACATCCCGGCCGCGGTCACCACCACGGCCGGGCGGCGGCACCCGCCTGCGCGTCAGACCCCGGCGAACACCGACTCCAGCAGTCGGAACGTTCCCGTATCGGCATCCATCTCGACCCGGCCACCGACCGGCACGATGAACTGGCGCGGGATGTGACCGATCATCGCGCCACGGTAGGCCGGTACCCCGAGCGGTTTGATGTGCTCGTCGAGAATCTGGTCAAGGCTCAGCGAGCCGTGGGTTTCACCCGGCGAGCAATCGGTGCAATGGCCGAAGATCAAACCGGCGATGCGCGACAATGCGCCGGAAAGTTTCAGCGTAGTCAGCATCCGGTCGATGCGGTACGGCGCTTCGGCCACTTCTTCCAGGAACAGGATGCGGCCGCTGAAGTCCGGCAGATACGGCGTGCCGGACAACGCCGTGAGCACCGCAAGATTGCCGCCCAGCAGCTCACCCTGCGCCCGCCCTGGCGTGATGGTCAAGGTGCGGTCGCGGCGCGGCACCAGCTCGTCGCCGGGGTCCGGTTCGTTGCGGTAGTGCATCTGTTCGCGCTGGAAGAACATGCGGCGGAACTGGTCGGCGTTGAAGCCGTTCCAGCTGCCGCTGCCATTCGGGCCGTGGAAGCTGACCAGCCCGGTCTGCGCCTGCAGCGCGCAATGCAGCGCGGTGATGTCCGAATAGCCCAACAGCGGTTTCGGGTTGGCGCGGATCGCAGCGTAATCCAGCAGCGGCAACAGCCGCGCCGCACCCGAACCGCCGCGCAACGCGATGACCGCGCGAATGCCTTCATCGGCGAAGGCGGCGTTGATGTCGGCCGCGCGCTCAGTATCGGTGCCGGCCAGATGGCCGTGGCGTGACGAGACATACGCGCCAGTGTGCACCTTCAAGCCCAGTGCCTAGAGCACTTCCTGCGCCAGTTGCAGATCGAGCCGGTCCACGTGCGCGGATGACGGGCTGACCAGCGCCACCTGGTCACCCGGATTCACCGCCGGCGGCAACAGCCGCTCCCGTGTCGACGTGGCCACCGAAGCGCCGCCGCTTGCTGCCGCCTGAACCATGCCGGCGAGTCCTATACCGATACCCGCGCCCACCGCACCTGCCATGAATCCACGCCTGTCCATGCACCTGTCATCCATTGGAGCACGACGCAGCTTATTGATTCACGCGGCACGGCGTCCAATCCTGCGAACACCCGCCAGCACGCGGTTGCAGCTCCCCGGATCAGGCCCGTGGCCAGCGCCGGGCTATGGCGCCTCGACCCGCATGCCCGGCCCACCATGCCAGTAGCCGTTGCGCGCACCGCGCCGGGGCGGTGGCTCGACACACCGGCGGGCCAGGTCGAAATGTTCGACGATGGCGCGGCCATCCTGTGCCTGCGGATAGATGCGCAGAACGTCCACGCCCAGCGCACGCAGTTCCGGCAGTTCCGGGCCCAGGTCGGTGATTTCCTCGCCTTGGATCTGGATACCGTTGATGCGCAGGAAGCTGCGGTCCTCGCGCGTGGCCAGCGGCAGGCCGTCCGGATGTTCGATGCAGCGGAAGCCGCACTGGTCCTTGGGCAAATCCAGCGCCCGCGCGGTGAAGCAGCGGGCCGAAAACGACAGCGGCAAGCGGCCCCAGCCGATGACTTCCAGTTCCGGCATCGGCTCGCCCTGCGCCCGCATCGCGTCACGCAGTTCGCCGATCAGTTGCCGGCCCTGTTCGACCCCGGCGGTCCAGCGCATCAGGCCGTCCTGCATCAGCATCGCCAGCGCGCGGTGGTTGTAGATATTGAGGCTGGGGCCGGCGACGAAGGCCACGCCGTTTTCGCGGCACAGCTGCACCGCGGAAAGGTCATTGGCTTCGATCAGGTAGCGGCCCTGCTGCACCTGGCGGCGCAATGCGCCCAGCTCGGATTCGGCCTCGATCAGCGCCAGCGTGGACAGCACGACCTGCTTGCCGGCCTCGGCCAGTTCGTCGGCCAGCATCAGCCAGTCCTGCAGGCGCAATTCACGCCGCTTGCTGCACACGGTTTCGCCCAGATAGACGATGTCCAGCGGCCACGCTGCAACGTCTCGGTAGAAATCCAGGGTCTGCTGGCGCGGCCAGAAATACTGCAACGGGCCAAGGCTCAGTTTCATCGGGTTGTCCTTTCGGGTGCGGCCGCCGGCTCAGTGCCAGGCGCGGTGGTAGGGGCCGAGCGTGGTCTGCTGGCCTTCGGCATGGGCCGACAGCGCCTGCTGCCACTCGTCATCCAGCACCCAGCGCGCCGGGTCAGCCTGATAACGGTCGATCGCACGCCGCCAGGTGCCGGCCACGGCCTTGACGTAGGCCGCACCGCGCTGGCGGCCTTCGATCTTCAGCGCCACCACGCCGGCGCGGGCCAGCCGTGGCAGCAGTTCCAGCGTGTTGAGGCTGGTCGGTTCCTCCAGTGCATGGAAGATCTCGCCGCCGACCTCGAAACGGCCCTTGCAGACGGTCGGATAACCGGCCGCCTCATGTTCGGCGAAGCGGTCGATCAGCACACCGTTCAGGCGCACCGTGCGGCTGGCATCCGGGTGTTCGTCCCATTGCACGAAGCGCGCTGGCGAACACACCCCGTGGCGGTTGGGCGACATGCCGGTGACGTAGCTGGAGAGCTGGCAGCGCCCTTCCACCATGATGCACAGGCTGCCGAAAGCGAACACCTCCAGCGGCACCGGCGAGGCCTGGCACAGGCGTTCGACCTGCTGCACCGACAGCACCCGCGGCAGCACCGCCCGCGCGATGCCGAAGCGTTCATACGCGTATTTCAGCGCCGCCGCAGTGGTGGCCGAACCCTGCACCGACAGATGCCGCGCCATCTGCGGATGGCGGCGGCAGGCGTAGTCCAGCACGCCCATCTCGGCCGCGATGATCGCGTCCACACCCAACTCGGCGGCATGGTCGACGGCGCCTTCCCAGTATTCGAGCCGGGCGCTGTCCGGATAGGTGTTCAGCGCCAGATAAACCTGTTTTCCACGCGCGTGGGCGTAGGCGATGCCCTGGCGCAATTCGTCGGCATCGAAGTTCAGGCCGGGAAAAGCGCGGGCGTTGGTCTGGTCGCGGAAACCGGCGTAGACCGCATCGGCTCCGGCGTCGATCGCCACGCGCAACGCCGGCAGGTTGCCGGCCGGACATACCAGTTGCATCGCAGGCTCCACGGGAAAGGAGCGGTCATGCTAGGCAGGCGCTGCCGGCCACTCATTGACCAATGTCACCGCAGCGCCGATCAGCATCCGCCAGCGCCTTCCACAAGGCATCGACGCGGCGTTCCACCTGCGCGCAGGGACGGATCGGCTGGCTCCATTCGCGCGAGGTTTCGCCGGGCCATTTGTTGGTCGCATCCAGCCCCAGCTTGGAGCCGACGCCCGACACCGGCGAGGCGAAATCCAGATAGTCGATCGGGGTGTTTTCCACCAGCATCGTGTCGCGTGCCGGGTCCACCCGGGTCGATATCGCCCAGACCACCTGGCGCCAATCGCGCACATCGATGTCCTCGTCGGTGACGATGACGAACTTGGTGTAGGTGAACTGCCGCAGATAGGACCAGATGCCCATCATCACGCGGCGCGCATGGCCGGCATACTGCTTGCGGATCGACACCACCGCGATGCGGTAGGAACAGGCTTCCGGCGGCAGATGGAAATCCGTGATTTCCGGAAACACCTTGGCCAGGATCGGCACGAACACCTCGTTCAACGCCATCGCCAGCACCGAAGGTTCATCAAACGGCGCGCGACCCATGTAGCTGCCGTGGTAGATCGCATCGTGGCGCATCCGCAGCCGCTCCACGGTCAGCACCGGGAAGCGCTCCTGCGCGTTGTAGTAACCGGTGTGGTCACCGAACGGGCCTTCCAGCGCGGTGTCACCGGGATGGATATGACCTTCGAGCAGGATTTCGGCACAGGCCGGCGCGTCCAGGCCGGTCATCGCGCTGTGCCAGACGCGGCTGCGGGCGCCACGCAGCAGGCCGGCGAATTCGTATTCGGACAGGCTGTCGGGCACCGGCGCCACCGCCGCCAGCATCGTCGCCGGATCGGCACCGATGGCCACCAGCACCGGGAAAGGTTTGTCCGGAAACGCCTGCTGCCACGATGCGAAATCCTGCGCCCCGCCACGATGCGGCAGCCAGCGCATGATCAGCCGGTTGCGGCCGATCAGTTGCTGGCGGTAGATGCCCAGGTTCTGGCGGCGCTGATGCACGCCCCGGGTCACGACCATGCCGAAGGTCAGCAGGCGGCCGGCATCCTGCGGCCAGCAACGCTGGATCGGCAACGCGCCAAGATCAATGTCGGCGCCTTCCAGCAAGATCTCGTTGAACCCCGCCTCGCTCATCCGGCGCGGCGCCACATGCGCCAGTTGCGCCAGACCGGGCCAGTTTTTCAGCGCCTCGCGCAATGATGAGGGCCATTGCGGTTCTTTCAGCTCGGCCAGCAATTGGCCCAACTCGCGCAGCGAGGCCAGCGGCCGGTCGCCGATCGCCATTTCGATGCGGCGCTGGTGGCCGAACAGATTGCCCAGCAGGCGGTGCTCGGAGCCGACCGGATTGCACATCAACAGCGCCGGCCCGGATTCACGCAAGGCCCGCTGGCACAGCGCGGTGCTTTCCAGTTCCGGATCGATCGGCGCATCGATCCGGAGCAGTTGCCGCTGTTCCTGCAGGCGCTGCAGAAACGCGCGCAAATCATGAAACGCCATCGGCCTGATCCTGTTGCGGCAATGCCGGGCAGTCTGGATTCGGCCAGCGCCGCGCCGCCATGACCGATGTCAAGCACGGTGCCGGGCAGGCGGCCGAAGGTGGCCTGCGGTTGACGCAGGTCATGGTGTCGACCCCACTGCGGCGCGAAGCTGGATCCACCCACCCTGGAACTTTCGCCATGGAATACGTGATCCACATGGATACCGCCGGCCTAGATCTGGCCGTGATCGGCGATGCGCTGCAACGTTTTGATCCGGCCGCGATCGCCGATATCGACAGCCGCCAGCAAGTGCTGCGCGTGGCCGCGATGATGCTGGATCAGGAGCTGCTGGCCGCGCTGGACCAGGCCGGTCATCCGGTGCGGGCCGAACAGGTCGAACGCCTGCCATCGATCTGTTGCGGCGGTTGCAGCGGTTGATGCCGGCATGAACGCGGTATCAGCCCTCCCACCTCCGCATCCCGCCTCCGGCTCCGAGACCCGCGAGGCCGAGGCCAAGCAACGCCGCCTCGATGCCTGTTTCCTCGGTCCGTATGGCGAGAACGATGCGCTGCTGGAACGGCTGATGGTCGAGTTCCTGCGCGATCACGTGCACTGGCGGCGCAACTTCCATCCCGAAGACCCGCCGGCGATCCCGACCCGTGCCGCGCAGCATCCGGATTACCTGGCTTTCGAAGCGCGGATGCGGCGCGAACTGCATCAGCTTTCCGCGGCGCTGAAGCGCTCGGTGCCGTTCCACAGCCCGCGCTATGTCGGGCACATGGTGTCGGACCTGCTGCTGCCCGGGCTGGCGGCGCAGATGCTGACCCTGCCCTACAACCCGAACAACGTCAGCGAGGACGCCGCGCCGGTCACGCTGCAACTGGAAATGCAGGTCGGCCTGCAACTGGCGCGGATGCTGGGCTGGCCGGACGATCCGCAGCGCCCCGATTGCGCCTTCGGCCACCTGACTTCCGGCGGCACCCTGGCCAACTATCAGGGCCTGCGTCTGGCCTTGGCCTTGAAGGCGTTTCCGGTCGCGTTGCGCGCCGCCGCAGTGCCGGATATCGCCTTGCCTGCGGACGATTGGCAGGCCTTCAATCTCGCGCCCGAGGCCGGCATCGCGCTGTTCGGCCAATGGCAGGCATGGCTGGCGGCACAATCCGAGGGCACCCGCGTGCATTGGCGCGAAAAGGTCGAAGCGCAACGCATCGAAAGCCTCGGCCTGCTGGCCTTTTTCCAGCAGCATCCGCAGCTGCGCGCACCGCAGGTGCTGGCGCCGATCACCGCGCATTATTCGTGGAGCAAGGGGCTGAAGATGATCGGCCTGGGGCGCGACCAGCTGCGCCTGCTGCCCACGCGCGGCATGCGTCTGGATGCAGCCGCACTGGACGAGGCGCTGGAAGATTGCCTGCGCCGCCAACAGCCGGTGCTGGCGGCGGTCGCGGTGCTGGGCAGCACCGAATACGGCACCATCGACCCGGTCGATGCAGTGGTCGATGCACGCGAACGTTTCGCCGCACGCGGTCTGGGTTTCAGCGTGCATGTGGATGCCGCCTGGGGCGGCTATCTGACCACGCTGTTCCGCAATCCCGATGGCAGCCTGCGGCCGTTGCACGAAGTGCAGCGCGATTTCCGCCACTTCCCGCAGCCGGAAGTGCATGCCGCATTCGCCGCGCTGGCACGGGTCGATTCGGTGACGGTGGACCCACACAAGCTCGGCTATCTGCCCTACGGCGCCGGCGCCTTCGTCTGCCGCGATCACCGCGCCATCGCGCTGCTGGCCGAGAGCGCCGACTACGTCTTCCACGGCGGCGAAAAGCGCGACTACGCCGGCCGTTACCGGCAACTCGGCCAGTTCATTCCGGAAGGCTCCAAATCCGGTGCGATGGCGGCAGCGGTGCACGTCACCCACCGCGTGCTGCCGCTGGACCACGAAAACTTCGGCCTGCTGCCACGCCACACCGTGCTGGCCGCCGAAGCCTTCCGCGAACGCGCCGAACGCTTCGCCCACGACATGCGCGGCCGGCTGCACGCACTGGTGCCGTTCGAGCCGGACAGCAACCTGGTCTGCCTGGCACTGAACCCGCACGGCAACCGCGATCTGGCCCAGGCCAACCGTTTCGTGCAGCGCCTGCACGATGAACTGCGCAGCGATCCGGGTCAGCCCTTGCAGCTCAAGCAGTTCTTCGCCTCCACCACCACGCTGCGCCCCGACGTGCTCGGCCCCACCGAAATGCAGCGCATCCTGACCAGCCTGCAACTGGACCTGGCTACGCTCGCCGCACACGGCGACGATGCTGGCAACGACCGCCTCCTGATCCTGCGCCATACGCTGATGAACCCGTATCTGATCGACCACGAAAACGGCATCAGCTATATCGACCGCTATTTCGAACATCTGGCCGCCTGCATCCTGCGCGGCTGAAGCGCCGCGCCCGGCTCAGCCGGCGCCTGCAACCTGCACCCGGGATGATTCAGGTCAAGGAAACCGCCCGGAGCGCGGCCTAAGGTGCCGGCATGGCCGCCTACCCTGCCCCGTCCGCACTTCTCCAGTTGCCGCGTCATGATCCGCCGCGGCCTGGATGCCTGTGTTTCCGCACCCGCGCAGGCCTGACGACCCGCTTCCAGGAGCGCGAGCTGCGCCAGATCGCCACGATCACCAATGGCGACCCGATCCCGCGCCCGCTGTCGCTATGCATTGCTTTTCCGCAGCGCCCGCTGCTGCGCACCGCTGCCGATGGCGGCGCCCGTGGCAATGCCTATCTGACCCGGCTGTACCGGGAAATCGCGATGAGCGCCGAACTGTTCGACCGTGATCGCCAGGTCGAACAGGTGCACGTGCTGGACTACGCCTTGCGCCACCTGCACGCCGACCAGCTGGCCGAAGCCATGGACGTGATCGGCCGGCACTACTCCTGGGCAGCACCGGAGCGCACCCTGCGCTCGGTGGAACTGGAGCCGGCCTCGACCCGGCGCGCGGATATTCCGGCGCTGGTGGATGCCGGCTTCAACCGCGCGGTGTTCAATCTGGACAGCGACCTCGACAGCGACATCCCGGCGCTGGCCGGGCTGGTCGAAGACCTGCGCCAGCACGGTCTGCGCAATATCCATGTGAACCTGAGCGGGCGCCTGTTCGAGCAGCCTTCGGCGGAACTGGATGCGCTGCTGACACAGGTGCTGGCGCTGCGCCCGGATCGTCTCGGCCTGCGCCGCCAGGCACGCCCGCCGCTGCCCGAAACCGGCCAGCAAACCGGCAACGAAGAAGCAGCCACCGGCGTGCAGCCGGACGGGTTCGAAAACCTCGCACAGCGGGTCGAAGCTGCCGGCTATGTGCATATCGGCCTGGGCTGTTTCACGCCGCCCGACAACCGTCTGGCGCTGGCTGACCGGCAGGAGGAACTGCGCTGCGACCTGCTCGGTTACACCACCCGCGCCGAAAGCGACATCGTCGGCCTGGGTGTCGGCGCGCTGAGTCATATCGGCAGCTGCCTGAGCCAGAACCCGCGCGACCTGCCGAGCTGGGAGGACGCCATCGACCACGGCCGCCTGCCGACCTGGCGCGGCATGCAGCTGGACGAAAACGAGCTGCTGCGCGCCGAACTGATCCAGCAGCTGGTCTGCCAGGGCGCGCTCGATTACACCGCCATCGGCCGCCAGTACGGTATCGACTTCCGCCAGCGCTTCGCCAACGCGCTGACCCGGCTCGAAACCCTGGCCGCGCAAGGGCTGGTGGAACTGCATCCGACACGGCTGCATGTGACCGTGCGCGGACGCCTGGCGCTGCCGGCGCTGGCCGCGTGTTTCGATCCCCACCCGGCTGCGGACGGCGATGTCCTGCGGCCGCATATCGCCCGCATTCCATGACGCGGGAAGGGAAACCAGACGTGGGCGAACGTGCCGTCTTCCCGCAGATCGACATCAACATCGTCGCCGACGATGGCGACGACAGCCAGTTCTGCAGCACCTGCGCGTTCTCCCAGGTGTTCATGGCCGAAGGCGTGCCCAAGGACGGGCTGCGCGACATGCATGTGCTGGTCGAGCACACCGAACCGCTGCACCCGGGCGAGCATGTGTTCCGCGAGGGCGATCCGTTCACCGCGATCGCCGCGGTGCGCGCCGGCACCGTCAAGACCTATCTGGTTGACCGCCAGGGCCGCGAGCAGGTGCTGGGCTTCCACCTGCCCGGCGAGATCATCGGGCTGAACGCGATCGACGGCGAGCGCTATCCCTGCAACGCAGTGGCGCTGGACACGGTGACGCTGTGCCGCTTTTCGTTCCCGAAGATCGCGCTGCTGGCCACGCGCCTGCCGCGCCTGCAACAGCACCTGTTCCGGCTGATGAGCCGCGATATCGGCAACGCCTCGATGTTCGCCGGCGACTGTTCGGCGGACGAGCGCGTCGCGGCCTTCCTGGTCACGCTGTCGCGGCGGCTGGCAGCGCGCGGATTTTCGCCGTTGCGCTTCCGCCTGATCATGTCGCGCACCGACATCGCCAACTACCTGCGCCAGGCACCGGAAACCGTCAGCCGCGTACTGCGCCGCTTCGAGCGTGACCGGCTGATCCACATCAGCCGGCGCGAAGTGGAAATCCTCGACATGGCCGGACTGGAAACACTGGCGACCTCGGTGCTGCGCATCTGATCCACCCCCGGCCACAGGCGCTGCCGGCACCGAAGCCGCCGCCGTGGTTGCTACGATGAGCGGCTGCGGCCGCCTCCGTCCGCCCGTCTGCCACTGCTTAACTTCCGCCAGCATGTCCGAACACTCCTCCACCAGCATCCTGTCCTCCAACCTTGCCGCAATCCGCACCCGCATCACCGCCGCCTGCGAACGCGCCGGCCGCGATCCCTCGCAGGTGCGCCTGCTGCCGGTCAGCAAGACCGTGGACGAGGCCCGGCTGCGCGACGCCTACGCACTGGGCCTACGCGAGCTGGGCGAGAACAAGGTGCAGGAAGCGCAGGCCAAATCCGAAGCCATGGCCGACCTGCCCGAGCTGCGCTGGGTGCTGATCGGCCATCTGCAGACCAACAAGGCCAAGTACGCAGCGCGCTTCGTCAGCGAATTCCAGGCGCTGGACAGCCTGCGCGCGGCGGCCGCGCTGGATACGCAGCTGCAAAAGCAGGGTCGCGCGCTGGACGTGCTGGTGCAGGTCAACACCTCGGGCGAAGCCAGCAAGTTCGGCTTGCCGCCGGAGGAAGTCGTCGCCTTCGTGCGGCAACTGCCGGCGTTCTCCGCGCTGCGCGTACGTGGCCTGATGACGCTGGCCCTGTTCTCGGATGACGAGTCAAAAGTACGGCCCTGCTTCGTCCGCCTGCGCGAACTGCGCGAACGCCTGCGCCAGGACGCACCGGACGGCATCGTCATGGACGAACTGTCGATGGGCATGTCCGGCGACTTCGAACTGGCCATCGCCGAAGGCGCCACCACGGTGCGCGTAGGCACGGCGATCTTCGGCCACCGGCCGACTCCCGACAGCGCCTACTGGCCAGGGTTTGCTGGCGCACAAAAGCCGATCTGAGCAGGCTCAAGTCCACTTTTCGCTCCTGGCGACTCGCTCCTGGCGACAGCAGCCACGCATCGCGGCAATCCCCTAGCATCGCGCCCACAAGGTCTCCGCTTTTGCATCAAAGCGGACCGCATCTGGCAACGGACCAGTATCGCCGTCTGGCCCTTCCCCTCAGCGGGCATGAGCTGACGAATCAAACATGACGAAAGACACCCTCCGGCTACGAAGCATTCAGGCTATGTTCGGTTCCAGCGGCCCGCTCACCGGCCGCAGTCTGTCGTTGCGGCGCTTCCGCTTCGGCCCGGAATGTAATCTGTTCAGGTAGATCTAAATGCGCATACTTGTCACAACGTCGCTGGCAGCCGCCATCGCGACCGCAGGACTTGCCAGTGGTTGGTACTCCATGGCCCACGCCAAGGACGCCCCGCGGCTCGACCGCTCCCAACTGGTCACCCAAAAGGCTTTTGAGGCCGGCTTGTATCTGGTGGATTTCACCGAGGACGGCCTGGTCCAGAATCACCTCTCGCAAGCTCAGCGCTCCGGGCGACCGGCCGCGAAGTTCGATCCCAACGCAGCCGACACCCAGACATACCGCAACCAGTTGATGGCCATCCAGGCCAACCACGTCACCGAGATCCACAAGCTCGGCAATGTGCAGGTCACCCACCACTTCCTCGCCACCCACAGCGGTGTCGCGGTCCGGGTCAAGAGTCAGGAGCAACTGGAAGCACTGAAGAACCTGCCCTTCGTCCGCAGCGTGGAGCGCGATGTCGAATACGAACTCCACACCCACCGCAGCGCGAGCTTCGTTGGCGCTGATCGCATCTGGGACGGTACGGCCGGCGTTGCTGCGACCAAGGGTGAAGGCATGGTCGTGGCGATCCTGGATACCGGCATCGATCTGGCCCGCCCCTCATTTGCCAACGATGCAAGCTGCGGCTTCAGCGCCGCCAACCCCAAGGTCCTGAGCTATCTGGACTGCTCGACCACCGATGGTGCCGGCGTCTGCAACGGCAGCGACCTGGCCGACAACCAGGGTCATGGCACCCACGTGGCCAGTACCGCAGCGGGCAACGTCGTGACCACCGCCCAGGACCCGTCGCTGCAGCCGGAAGTGGGCGATCAAATCTCCGGCATCGCGCCCTGTGCCCAGATTCGCGCTTACAAGGTCTGCGCCACCAATACCTGTTCCAGCAGCATGACCACAGCCGGCATGAACAACGCCATCCTGGCCGGCGATGTGGATGTCTCGAACTACTCCATCGGCGGCGGCACCAATCCGTGGTCGAACATTGACAGCGATCGCAAGAAGCTGGACATGATCCAGGCAGGCATCCTGACCGTGGCGTCCGCCGGCAATACCCGCGCCGAAACCCCGGACCCGGTAGGCATGGTGTCCCACCGTGGCCCATGGGTGATGACCGTGGCCTCGTCCACGCACGATGAGCAGCCCTTCGGCCTCGGGCTCTCCGTGGTGGACGGTCCGGTGGAACTTCAGAACATCCAGACCCAGTCGGGCAGCACAACGCCTGCGTATAACGGTCCTGCGGTTGAAATCCTCCGCGACCCGTCCAACGACGAAGGCTGTGATCCTTTCAGTGCCAACTATTTTGCCGGCAAAGCGGCCCTGATCCAGCGCGGCACCTGCGCATTCACGATCAAGATCCAGAACGCCTACGACGCTGGCGCAGAACTGGTCCTGATCCGCAACAATCAGGTTGGTACGATCTCAATGGACACCACAGGTGCGCCGAGCGTCCCTGCATACAGCATGCTGCAGGTCGATGGCGATGCGCTGGCTGCCTTCATCGACAACAATCCCGGTACGGAAGTCGGATTCACCCAGGCCCGACCGCCTGGCGACAGACTGTCAGACTTCAGTTTCCGTGGCCCGACGCCTGCGCCGCTGGCCAACCTGACCAAACCCGACATCACCGCTCCGGGCGATGACGTTTACGCCGCCTATCCGGGTGGATATGCGTGGATGGGTGGTACCTCCATGTCCGGCCCGCAGGTCGCAGGTGGGGCATTGCTTGTCCGCGCCAGCAAGCCGGACTGGACGCCGACCGAAGTCAAGTCGGCCATGATGATGACTGCCAGCACCATCGGCACCAAGGACGGTGTGAACGGCAATCCCAGCACCGGACCGTGGGATGTCGATGATGTCGGCAGCGGCCGCATGGATCTGGCCAAGGCCGTCAAGGCCGGACTGGTGATGGACGAAAGTATCGCCAACTTCACCGCCGCCAATCCAACCAGTTCCGGCGATGTGCGTACCTTGAACCTGCCGGCACTGCGTGACGTGAGCTGCACGCCGTCCTGCACCTGGACCCGTACCGTGCGCAACACGCTTGACACGCCGTCCAGCTGGTCCGCCTCGGCCGCCTTCTCGGAGGACGTCAACATCACGGTTTCTCCCGCGAGCTTCAGCTTCAGCGGCGACACCACGGAAACCCAGGTGCTGACCATCACCGCCTCACCCAATGGCGATCAGGCTGCCAAGGCGGTTTTCGGCCAGATCAACCTGCAGGAAGGTGGCAGCCAGTCGCCTGATCTGCATCTGACGGTGGCCGTCCGGGGTACCGGCCCGTTCACCGCTGCTGCAATATCGGTGAACCCCGAACAACTGACATCAGTGATTGCTGAAGGCGACAACGCGCCGATCAACAGCGTGCTGCGCATCAACAACATCGGCACACAGACCCTGAACTGGGAGCAGGCCGCCGATGGCACCATCAACTATCCGGAAGCCGTGGTCTTCGACCAGCCGCAATCAGGCACCAGCGGCATAGTGTCGCATTTCTCGACCGCAGTTAGTGGCGGTGCAAACACCGCCGGTGACTTCCGTCTGGGCAATCCGACCGATCTGACCCGGATCCAGGTATTCGGCTTCGACAACACCAGCAGCATGGCCTCGGTGGACAGCATCACCTGGGTGATCTACCCGGATGATGGCGGCCAGCCGTCGGGCAGCTTCGAGGATGGTCATACCGGGGCACTGTGGCAGTACAGCACACCTCCCAATGGCCCTGGTGTCACCTTGAGCGGCAGCGGCGTGATTGCGCTGGATCTTGTGGCTGCCAACCAGTCGCTGAGCCTGCCACCAGGCCATTACTGGATCACGGCTTACCCAACATCGAACACAACATTAGGAACCGGTGCGCCGCGCTGGAACTGGTTCATGGCTGATCCCGGCGCAACAGAGGTCTCCAAGCTGCTCGGCAGTATTTTCTCAGCCCCCAACTGGACACCGACAGGTCCTGGTGGCCTCGGCTCTGCCATTGTGGATGTGGCCTTCAACCTCAGCGGTACTCAGACGGTTCAGTGCGGTGCAAGCTGGCTGTCACTGGACACCACTTCCGGGTCGATCCCGGCTGAGCAGTTCAGCGATGTGAACCTGACGATCAATCCCGTCGGCCTGCCCTGGGGCAAGCATGTGGCTGCCATCTGCCTTGAAAGCAATGCAGCCAATGAGGAGTTCACCGTGGTTCCGGTGCTGCTGGATATCACTCCCGATCCCTCCCTGATGGCGGATGTGAGCCTCAATGCCACCGGCCTGCCCGGCACCACGACGGCCGGCAGCAACGTGACCTTCCTGGTCAGTGCGGTGAACTTCGGCCCGGCAGCCGCCGACAATGTCGAAGTGGTGTTGAATCTGCCTGAGGATATTTCCGTCCAGTCCGTCAGCCTGGTGGAAACACGCAAGGCCAACGATTCCGAGGTCAGCCAGTTCCAGAACACCAACTGGGACTGTGAAACCGGTGTTTCACCGGTGATCTGCACCTATGCCGGCACGTTGTCGGGCGTGGCCCAACCGCTCCAAGTGATCGCGCGGATCAGCCCGGACGCCGCCGAAGGCATTCTGGCTACGCATGTCTCCATCCACTCGACCAATGCCGATCCGAGCCCGGCCAACAACAGCGTCACGGTACTGACCAACATCGTGGGCCAAGCCCTGTTCTCCGACGGCTTCGAGCCAGTACCGTTGGCGGACAGCGGCGTGGTCACCCATGTGGTGCCCGCCGGTGGCGACAAGCAGTGGAATCTGGTGACCGGCCAGTTTGGCGACTACGGTACGTTCAGCGGTGCCGACTTCAACCTCTACTCGGGAACCGGCAGCATTTTGATGTACTACTCCTTCGGCGACAGCGTTACCGGACAAGGTGCTGTCACCACAGCGCCTGAAGGCAACCAGATCGCAGTGCTCCAGTCCGGCGCCGTGATCGGTCCTTCCAGCGACTTCACCTCCAGCGGCCAGAACAACATGACCGGCTGGAATGTTGGAACCAGCGGCTATATCGGCGTGAAGTTCTTCAACGAGAGCACCGGGCAGTTCAACTACGGCTATGTTGAACTGGAGACCACCGGAGCCAGCGGCCTCCCGGCCACGGTCACCCGTCTCGTCTACAACCCCGCAGGTGGAAGCATCACCATCCCCTGATGCGGACCCGGACCCGGCCTGTGCATGCACAGGTCGGGTCAAGGAGCCTGTTCATGAGGCGGGGCTTTGCTCCGCCTCTTTTTTTGGGGCGCGCCTGGATATCGGTCCTGCCCGCGGCTTCGGATCGTTTGAGAAACCCGGCAAGACAAGCGCACCCGGAATCCATGGCATGGATGGGTGACACCACCGCCTGCGCTGATCAGGCGTTATCTCAGGCTTCAAGCATCCGGCAGCAACGGCAGATGCTGCCGCGCCCATTGCACGATGGCCGCTGCCGGCATTGCGCCGGAGTGGCGGGCCAGTTCGCGGCCGTGCAGGAACAGGATCAGGGTCGGGATGCTGCGGATGCCGAAGCGTGCGCCCAGTTGCGGTTGGGCTTCGGTATCGACCTTGGCCAGTTGTGCCTCGGGCTCCAGCACGCCGGCCGCTTGTGCGTAGCCCGGTGCCATCGCGCGGCATGGCCCGCACCACGGTGCCCAGAAATCCACCAGCAGCGGCAGGTCGCCGCGCTGTGCATGTGCATCAAAGCTGGCCGCGTCCAGGTCGAAGGGCTGGCCGGCGAACAGTGGCTGCTGGCAGTGCCCGCAGTTGGGCGCATCACGCAGGCGTGCAGACGGAATGCGGTTCATCCGGTGGCAATGCGGGCAGGCCAGCAGGATGGGCGAGGATTGGCTCACGGGCAGCTCCTGTTCGATCAATGCCGGCATGATGCCGGATACGGCATCCGTGGCGTGATTGCATGCTGGCGATTCACTGGATCCGGTAGGCCGCATGGCAGGCCGCACAGTAGGCGCTGGCGCGCGCGATATGTTCCATCGCCACGTCCTTGCGCTGCGCGCCACGCGCTTCGGCGGCCAGTTCTGCGAACTGGCGGTGCAGCGGGCGCGACATCGCAAACCAGCCTTCCGGCATCGAGACACGGAAATCCACGCCGCGCGGGGTGCCATCGGTACCGCTTTCGCCGGCCTGTTGCAGCGCGTTCCAGTCGCCATCCGCCAGCGCGCGCATCGCGCGCGACAACAGTTCCATGCGCCAGCGCATTTCGGCACGCAGCGATTCGCGCGCGGCCGGATCCAGCGTGATCGACTGGCGCGGATCCTCCGTCGCCGCACCGGCGGCGGCGTGGTCGATGCCGGGTGAAGGCCCGGCCGGCGCGGGTGCATCCGGGATTTCGGCCCAGATCAGGCCACGCAATTCACCTTCGGAAAAACCGGTGGCGGCATCGTCGGGGTAACGCGCCTTGATCGCGTCACGCACCGGTTCGGCGATGTTGTGGCCGTGGCAGACCAGGCACGGGCCTTCGGTGGCGATACCGCGTGCCACGCGCAGGCCGCCGGATTCGCGTTCCACATGCAGCAACCGGCCCGGCGGCGTGCCCGCCTGTGACTGTTGCAGGAACTGCGTCAGCACCGCTTCCTGCCACGGCGCCGGCGCATTGGAAGGGTTGCGCACGCGCAGCGCGGTTCGGCCCACCGCGATGCCGTGTTCGGCGCTAACATCGGCGGCGATCTGCGGTGCCTGCGCATGGCAGAAATCCACCGCCGCGAGCGGGCCTTGCGCCTGCATCTTCGCCACCAGTGCGCTTTTCAGGCGCTGGCCAAGATCGGCCATCGCGGCCTGGGCGCGGGCCTGGTCGGCCGGCACGTCTGCCGCTTGTTGCGCGATGGCCGCGCTGTTGATTGGCAACAGGCCCAGCAGGGTCAGCGGGAACATCATCGGGTTCATGAGGAAGCTTCCTCTGAAACGGGAGCATCATCGATACGCTGCGGCCAACGCCGGCGCAGCATCACGTACAACAGCGGGATCACCAGCAGGGTCAGCAGGGTTGAAACCAGAATCCCCGACACCAGCGAGATCGCCAGGCCGTTGAAGATCGGGTCGTCGAGGATGAACAGCGCGCCGGCCATCGCCGCCACGGCGGTCAACGCGATCGGCTGGGCGCGCACCGCGCAGGCTTCAATCGCGGCATCCTCCAGCCGCTTGCCGCGCGCGACCTGCTGGTCGATGAAGTCCACCAGCAGGATCGAGTTGCGCACGATGATGCCGGCCAGCGCGATCATGCCGATCATGCTGGTGGCGGTGAACTGCTTGCCCAGCAACGCATGGCCGGGCATCACCCCGATGATGGTCAAGGGGATCGGGGCCATGATCACCAGCGGCACCAGATAGCTCCTGAACTGGCCGACCACCAGCAGATAGATCAGCACCAGTCCGACCGCATAGGCCAGACCCATGTCGCGGAAGGTCTCGAAGGTGATCTGCCACTCGCCATCCCATTTGATCGCGTAGCCGTCGCGCGCGGCGGGCTGGCGGAAGAAGAACTGTTCCAGCATCGCGCCGCCGACCGCGTTGTCGGCGACCTGCCCGACCAGATCGAACATGCCGTACAGCGGGCTGTCCAGCCGCCCGGCTTCGTCTGCCATCACATGCGCCACCGGCAGGCCGTTCTTGTGCAGGATCGCGTTGTCCCACGGCGCAGCTTGCGGGCGCACCAGTTCGGACAACGGCACCAGCGCGCCGGAGTGCGAACGCACCACCAGCGCCAGCAAACGGTCCAGGTCGGCCTCGACTTCCGCTGGCAGGCGCAGACGAATCGGCACCGGTTCCAGCGCGCGGCCATCGCGGATGAAGCTGACATCGCTGCCAGCCACGGCGGTGCTGACCAGTTCGGTGATCGCTGCCAGCGGCACACCCAGGCGCGCAGCGCGGTCGCGGTCGATGACGAGCAGATCGCGCGACGCGGGGGCTTCGACCGTGGTGTCGATATCGACGATGCCTTCGGTGCCGGCAAAGCGCGCTTCCAGCGCCTTGGCGATGCGCTGGATACCGGCATGGTCCGGTCCGTAAACCTCGGCCACGATGGGCGACAGCACCGGCGGACCGGGTGGCACTTCGATCACCTTCAGCGCCGCGCCGTAGCGTGCGCCGATTTCGACCAGCATCGGCCGCACCGCGCGTGCGATGGTGTGGCTCTGGCGGCGGCGTTCGGACTTGTCGACCAGATTGACCTGGAGATCGCCCAGATTCGCGCCTTCACGCAGGTAGTACTGGCGCACCAGTCCGTTGAAGGTGATCGGTGCCGAGGTGCCGGCATAACCCTGGAAGCTGGCCACTTCCGGCACCTGCGACAGCGCTTCGGCCAGTTCGGCCAGCAGCGCGTTGGTGCGTTCCAGCGGCGCGCCTTCGGGCAGGTCCACGACGATCTGGAATTCGGACTTGTTGTCGAACGGCAGCATCTTCAGCACCACCCACTGCATGCCGGCCAGGCCGATGGAGGCACCCACGAGCAGCGCGACCACGGCGAACAGTGCGGCGCGGCGCTTGCCGCCCTGCGCGGCGTCCAGG
The DNA here is from genome assembly GCF_037478135.1 of Denitratimonas organivorans. Lineage (NCBI taxonomy): Bacteria > Pseudomonadati > Pseudomonadota > Gammaproteobacteria > Lysobacterales > Lysobacteraceae > Denitratimonas > Denitratimonas organivorans. Next base: position 47,810 of record NZ_JBBHDV010000013.1, on the reverse strand, counting down.
AACGGCCGCAGCAGGCGCTCGAACAGGCGATGCAGGCGCGCCGCGATGCCGGAAGTCTGGCCCAAAGTCTGGTCGGAAGCGGTGGAATCGTCGTCCGCCGCACCATGCCGACGCAGCAGTTTCAGCGCCAGCCACGGCGTCACGGTCAACGCGATCAGCAGCGACAGCGCCATGCCGACCGAGGCGTTGATCGGGATCGGGCGCATGTACGGGCCCATCAGGCCGGTGACAAACGCCATCGGCAGCAGCGCCGCGATCACGGTGAAGGTGGCAAGAATCGTCGGCCCACCGACTTCGTCCACCGCCGGCGGGATCGCCTCGCGCAGCGACTTCCCACCCAGGCGCATGTGGCGGTGGATGTTCTCGACCACGACGATGGCGTCATCGACCAGAATGCCGATGGAAAAGATCAACGCGAACAGCGACACCCGGTTCAGGGTGAAACCCATCGCCCAGGACGCGAACAGCGTCAGCGCCAGGGTCAGCACCACCGCCGTGCCGACCACGATGGCCTCGCGCCAGCCCAGCGCGAACAGCACCAGCAGCACCACCGAGCCGGTCGCGAAGACCAGTTTCTGGATCAGGGTGTTGGCCTTGTCGGCGGCGGTCGCGCCGTAGTCGCGCACCACCTCGATGTTCACGCCATCGGGAATCGTGCCGATGCGAAGACCAGCCAGACGCTCCAGCACGGCAGCAGTGATTTGCGTGGCATTGGTGCCGGGCTTCTTGGCGACCGACAGCGTCACCGCCGGCACCGGGCCATCGACAGGGCCGGCACGGCCGGGTGGCGCGCCATGCCAGACCAGACTGTCCGGCCGATCCGCGCCACGCTCCACGTTCGCCACATCGGCGATGCGCAGCGGCTTGCCATCGGCCAGGCCGATGACCAGTTGCGCCACCTCGTCGGCATCGGCCAGCCAGGTGCCGAGCGTCAGTGGCACATGGCCGCCGGCGGTGGCGCGCGCACCCGGTTCGGCGACGATATTGGCCGCCGCCAGCGCCGCTCCCAGTTCGGTCACACTCAAACCATGCGCGGTCAGCCGTTGCGCGTCCGGTTGCACCAGCACCGCGCGGCGCGGTGCGCCGATCAGTTCCACATCGCGGGTACCGGGCACGCGTTTGAGTTCGGCTTGCAGGCTGCGCGCGACTTCGGCCAGCGCCTCGCCGTCGATGGCGGGATCGTCGGCCCACAGCGTCAGCGCCATCACCGGAACATCGTCGATACCTAGCGGACGCACCAGCGGTTGCGAGACGCCCAATCCCGCCGGCAGCAGATCGGCATGCGACCAGACCTTGTCGTACAGCCGCACCAGCGCGTCCTGGCGCGGCACGCCGACCTGGAACTCGACCGTGACCACCGCCACGCCGGTGCGGCTGGCCGAATAGACGTGCTTGATGCCCTCGATTTCCGCCAGCACGCGCTCCAGCGGCGTGGCCACCAGGGATTCGACATCACGCGCCGGCGCACCGGGGAAGGCGACGATGACATCGGCCATCGTCACGTCGATCTGCGGCTCTTCCTCGCGCGGGGTGATCAGCACCGCCGCGATGCCCAGCAGCAGGCCGGCAATCGCCAGCACCGGAGTCAGTGCGTGGTTCTGGAAGGTACGCGCCAGACGGCCGGAAATGCCGAAACGCACGTCAACGCTCCGCCATCTTTTCGCGCTGCATGCGGCGCGCCTGCAACGCGGCGGCGGCATCGACGGCGATGGTTTCACCCGCTACAAGGCCGGCGAGGATCTCGACCGAATCATCCAGCCGCCGCCCGCTACGCACCTGACGCAACGCGATCAGGCCATCGGGCGCAAGCACGTATACCGATTCGACCTCACCACGCTGCGCCAGCGCCGTGGCCGGCACCGTGAGCACCGCGGATTCCTGCTGCGCGAACAGCGCCTTGGCGCTCATGCCCGGCAACAGGCCGGTTTCGTTTTCCGGCAGATCCAGCCGCACGCTGACCGTGTGCGAAGCCGCATCGGCTTGCGGAAACAAGGTCACACGGCTGGCCGGAATGCGCCGCCCATCATCGCTCAGGATGTAGGTCGGGCGCTGCGGGTCCAATGTCGCGGCCACGCGCTGCGGCAGATCCACGACCAGGCGCAAGCGGTCCAGCGACAAGCCGGAGATCAGCGCCTGGCCGGGCGAAACGGTTTCGCCGGCTTCGACATGGCGCGCGGTGACCACACCGCGATACGGCGCGCGGATCGCGGTATAGCCGACCTGTTCGTCGGCGGCTTTCAGCCCGGCGCGTGCCGCCGCAAGCTGGGCCTGCGCGGCCTCGTGCGCGGCTTTGGCGCGATCATGATCGGCGCGTGCCACCAGCCCGCGCGCATGCACATCCTCGATCCGGCGGAAGTGGGCCGCCGCATCGTTGGCAGCGGCACGCGCTGCGGCCAGCGCGGCCTGCGCCTGACGCTGGCCGGACTGCTGTTCGACCGCAGTGAAGCGCACCACCACGGTGCCCTCCTCCACCACATCGCCGACATCGAACGGCAATTCCGCAACGCGACCGCTGGTCTGCGCCGCAAGCGTGGCGCGGTCGATGGCCTCGATCCGGCCATCCCAGCTGCGTGTCAGCGGCAGGGTCTGCGGCGCAAGCGTGATCGTGGCCAGCGACACCGCCGGTATCGAGCGCGCCTGCTCGGGCGCGGCCGATGAACAGGCCGCCAGCCACAGCATCGCCAGCAGCGGCAGGAAACGGATCGGACGCATCGCGCGGGCCGCTTACTTGAACGCGCAGCCGGACTTCACACCCAGCTTCGAGAACACCATCGCCGCCGGGCAGAAGCCGGTGAAGCTGGCCTGCAACAGGTTGGCACCGACGAACAAGGTCAGCAGCAACCACCAGGACGAAACGAAATGCGCCAGCGCAACGCTGGCAAGGATCATCACACCGGCAAAGGCGAGGATGGCGCGGTCGAGGTTCATGGTGGTTCTCCTTGGAAGTCGAAGATCAGGTTGGAAGTTGAAGCTCAGGACATGCCGTGGGGTGCAGCGAAGTGCTCCCTCTCCCCCGCCGTAGCGGGGGAGAGGGAATATGAAGCGCTCTTGCTAACTCATGATCTCGGGTGACTCCGGACTCATGGCCATTGGGTCGGTCATGGATTTCGGTCTTGCCGCACCTGCCACAACCACCCGGCAAGCACGAGTTGCTGTAATATTAGCAACACTTTATATTAGGGTCAACTAATCAAGAAGGAACCAATATGAACGCCACCGCAAACGACCTCGTCGCCGATGCCCACAGCCGCATCCAGTGCATCAGCCCGCAGCAACTCCAGGCCGCGCAAGGCGAGCTGATCGTCATCGACGTGCGCGAACCGGGCGAGTTCGCCGAAGGCCACGTGCCCGGTGCGATCAACCTTCCGCGCGGCGTGCTGGAGTTCAAGATCGAAGCGCACCCGGCGTTGGCCTGCGAAACCAGCCCGGCGCTGGCCGACCGTGAGCGCCGCATCGCGCTGTACTGTCTGAGCGGCGGGCGCTCGGCGCTGGCCACCGACAGCCTGCAGCGCATGGGCTTCAGCCAACTGGTGTCGCTGGAGGGCGGCTTCACCGCCTGGAAGGACGCGGGCCTGCCCGTCACCACCGGATGAGCACGATGAACCTGCCCGATACCTTCCAGATCGACCCGGCCACGATGCGCCAGCACGCCGGCGCCGCCGCGCAACTGCTGAAGGCGCTGGCGAACGAAAAACGCCTGATGATCCTGTGCCTGCTGGCCGAGGGCGAACACTCGGTCAGTGAACTGAACGCGAAACTCGACCTGAGCCAGTCGGCGCTGTCCCAGCACCTGGCCGTGCTGCGCGAGGAAGCGCTGGTGCAGACCCGGCGCGATGCGCAGACAATCTTCTATTCGCTCAATCCCGGCCCAGCCTTCGAGGTCATCCAGACCCTGCACGGCATCTATTGCGGACCGGGCGCGACCGGCGGGGATGAAGCGACATGATCGCGCTGCTGAAAACCCTGTTCGGGTTCGGCGGTGAACAGGTGTCCGTGCAGCAGGCGGTGCAACGCATCAATGCCGGCGCCCTGTTGCTGGACGTGCGCGAGCCGGGCGAATTCAACGCCGGCCACGCGCTGGACGCGCAGCCGCTGCCGCTGGACCGCATCCGTGCACAGCGCCACGCCGCGCTGGACGCGCTGCCAGCCCACAACGGCGAACTGCTGCTGCTCTGCCACAGTGGCGTGCGCTCGCGTCTGGCCCAGAACCTGCTCGGCCAGCGCCAGGATTGCCGTTGCATCAACGTGCGCGGCGGCATGGCCGCATGGGCCGCCGCCGGCCTGCCGATGAGCCGTGCCACGTCCAGCTGATCGAGGAGATGTCCATGAACACCAAGACCGGTATCGCCATGTGGGATGCCCGCTTCAACACACCCGACTACGTCTACGGCACCGAACCCAACGCCTTCCTCGTAGCCCAGTCACACCGTTTGCAACCGGGCATGCGCGCCCTGGCGCTGGCCGATGGCGAAGGCCGTAACGGCGTCTGGCTGGCACAGCAGGGCCTCGATGTACTGTCGGTGGACGGCTCGGAAACCGCACTGGCCAAGGCCCGCGCACTGGCCGCCGCACGCGGTGTGACACTGGAAACCGAACAGGCCGATCTGGCGCACTGGGATTTCGGCCAGCAACACTTCGATCTGGTGGCCGCGATCTTCATCCAGTTCGCCGGCCCGGAACTGAGGCAGCACCTGTTCGCCGCGATCCAGGACAGCCTGAAACCCGACGGTCTGTTGATCCTGCAAGGCTATCGCCCGGAACAGCTCGACTACGACACCGGCGGGCCGAAGCAGATCGAACAGCTCTACACCACCGCCATGCTGCGCGAAGCCTTCGCCGGCATGGAGATCCTGCACCTGGAAGAACACGACTCGGTCATCAGCGAAGGCTGCGGCCACAGCGGCATGTCCGCGCTGGTCGATCTGGTCGCCCGCAAACCCGCTCTCGAAACGGATCAATGAAGGAGTTGTCCATGGACACCACCCGTTACCAAGACCACATCGCCAATATCAACAAGCATCTGGCGCCGCTGCGCAGCGGCATCCCCGACACCCTGCAGGGCTTCAGCGCAATGGCCCGCGCCGCGATGGCACCCGGTGCACTGGATGAAAAAACCAAGGAACTGATCGCGATGGCGATCGGCGTGGCAACGCGCTGCGACGGCTGCCTGGGCTTCCACGGCAAGGCCCTGGTGCGGCTGGGCGCCAGCGACGAGGAAGTACGCGAAATGCTCGGCGTGGCGGTCTACATGGGCGGCGGCCCCTCGCTGATGTACGCCGCCCACGCCTGGGAGTCGTACCGCGAATTTGCCGCGGCTGCGACAAAGTGACGCACCCTCCGGCGCCACCACTTTGACCCCGATCAAACCTTTCAGACTGCGACTCGAGCAGCCTGAAAAAAGAGCCTGACGAAGGAGTAGCACCATGATGCCGGACCCGTTGGTCGTCGACCTGTCGCGACTGCAATTCGCAGCCACGGCGATGTACCACTTCCTGTTTGTTCCCCTGACCCTGGGCCTGTCGCTGATGCTGGCGATCATGGAGTCGGTCTATGTGATGACCGGCAAGGAAATCTACAAACAGATGACGAAGTTCTGGGGCAAGTTGTTCGGCATCAACTTCGCGCTGGGTGTGGCCACCGGCATCACGATGGAGTTCCAGTTCGGCACCAACTGGTCGTACTACTCGCAGTACGTGGGCGACATCTTCGGCACGCCGCTGGCGATTGAAGGGCTGATGGCGTTCTTCATGGAATCGACCTTCGTGGGGCTGTTCTTCTTCGGCTGGGACAAGCTCAGCCGGGTCAAGCACCTGATGGTGACCTGGCTGGTGGCGCTGGGCTCGAACTTCTCGGCGCTGTGGATCCTGATCGCCAACGGCTGGATGCAGTACCCGGTGGGTGCCGAATTCAATCCGGAAACCCTGCGCATGGAAATGAGCAGCTTTGCCGAGGTGTTCTTCAACCCGGTGGCACAGGTCAAGTTCGTGCACACGGTCTCGGCCGGTTATGCCACGGCGGCCTGCTTCGTGCTGGGCATCAGCGCCTGGTATCTGCTCAAGGGCCGGCATATCGCATTCGCGCAGCGCAGCTTCGCGATCGCGGCCGCCTTCGGCCTGGCTTCGGTGCTGTCGGTGATCACTTTGGGCGACGAGAGCGGCTATGAGATCGGCCATTCGCAGAAGGTCAAGTTGGCCGCGATCGAGGGCATGTGGGAAACGCACCAGCCGCCGGCACCGTTCACCGTGGTGGGCATGATCGACTCGGAGAACATGAAGACCGATTACGCGATCGAAATCCCGTGGATCATGGGCCTGATCGCGACCCGCTCGGTCGACAAACCGATCACCGGCATCCGCGATCTGGTGGCCGAACACGAGATCAAGATCCGCAACGGCATGCAGGCCTACGCCGCGTTGCAGCAGGTGCGCGCTAACCCGGAAGACGCTGGCGCGCGCGCCCGCCTGATGGAACACCAGGCCGATCTGGGCTATGGCCTGCTGGTCAAACGCTACGCCCCGGATGTGGTGGATGCCACCGACGAGCAGATCGCGCAGGCAGCACGCGACGGGATTCCACCGGTCGGACCACTGTTCTGGGCTTTCCGCATCATGGTGGGCGCCGGTTTCTTCATGCTCGGCGTGTTCGTGCTGGCGATCATTGCGACCTCGCGTAATACCGTGTTGCGCCAGCGCTGGCTGCTGAAACTGGCGGTGTTCACGATCCCGATGCCGTGGATCGCCTCGGAAATGGGCTGGTTCGTGGCCGAGGTCGGACGCCAGCCATGGACGGTGGCGGAAATCCTGCCGACCTGGATCAGCGTGTCCTCGCTCAGCGTCGGTGATCTGATCTTCAGCCTGGGCGGTTTCGTGCTGCTCTACACCGCACTGCTGGTGGTCGAGATGTATCTGATGATCAAGTTCGCGCGACAGGGACCGGATGATCCGACTCCGACAGGCGGTGCCGATACGCCGTCGCTGACCAGCGCGCAGCAGGCCTGAGGAGCACCGCCATGACTGAACTTCTCGCTTTCCTGATGAGCTATGAAACCCTGCGTTTCATCTGGTGGCTGTTCCTGGGTGTGCTGTTGATCGGCTTCGCCATCATGGACGGCTTCGATCTGGGTGTCGGTGCCCTGCTGCCATGGGTGGCGCGCACCGATGACGAGCGCCGCGTGCTGATCAACGCCATCGGTCCGACTTGGGAAGGCAACCAGGTCTGGTTCATCCTTGGAGGCGGCGCGATCTTCGCGGCCTATCCGCTGATCTACTCGGCCGCCTTCTCCGGCTTCTTCGTGGCGCTGATCCTGGTGCTGTTCGCGCTGATCCTGCGGCCTGTCGGTTTCGACTACCGCAGCAAACTGCCGCACCCGCAATGGCGCTCGATGTGGGACTGGGGCCTGTTCATCGGCGGCTTCGTGCCGGCACTGCTGTTCGGCGTGGCCTTCGGCAATCTGCTGCAGGGCGTGCCGTTTTATTTCGACGATTCCCTGCGGGTGCACTACGAAGGCGGATTGCCCGGCCTGCTGAACCCGTTCGGCCTGCTGGCCGGCGTGGTCAGCCTGTCGATGCTGGTGATGCAGGGAGCCGCGTTCCTGCTATTGAAGACCGTCGGCCACCTGCGCGAACGTGCACACCGTGCGCTGGGTGTGGCGGCACTGGTGTTCGCGCTGAGCTTCGCGGGTGCCGGACTGTGGGTCGGTTTCGGCATCGACGGCTATGTGCTGACCGCGTTCGCCGGCACCGAAGCCGCTTCCAATCCGGTGGCCAAGGAGGTGGTGCGCCAGACCGGTGCCTGGTTCGCCAATTTCAAGGCCACGCCGGTGTTGTGGCTGGTGCCGTTGCTGGCTTTCACCGGTGCCTTCGGCGCCTGGTGGCTGGCGGCCCGGCGACCCGGCGTGGGCTTCATCGCCAGTTCGGTAGCGGTAGCCTGCACCATCCTGACCGCCGGCATCGCGATGTTCCCGTTCATGATGCCCTCCAGCCTGGAGCCAGCGCACAGCCTGACCGTCTGGGATGCAACCTCCAGCCTGCTGACGCTGCGCTGGATGTTCTGGATGACGGTGCTGTTCCTGCCGCTGATCCTGTTCTACACCAGCTGGGTATTCAGCGTGCTGCGCGGACCGGTGACGCTGGAACAGGTGAGCGACTCGCACGAGCATTACTGAGCGGAACAAAGGAGAACGAGCATGTGGTATTTCACGTGGATCCTCGGCGTACTGATGGCCTGTTTCGCCGGCATCATCAATGCGATGTGGCTGGAATTCCATGGTTATCCGGACGAGGACGGCAACGACCAGTACTGACCGGTGGAACCTGCCATCAGCAGCGATGTGCAGTGGCTGCAACAGCGCACCGCATCCGTGTCCGGGCTGGTGCGTCTGGCCGGGCTGGCCGGTGCGGCGGCGGTACTGGCGCATGTCGGATTCGCCGCTGCGCTGGCATTTGCCGTCGGTACCTGGGTGCAAGGGCGTTTTGATACCGGCTGGCAGTTGCTGGCGATGGTGCTGGCAATCGGCGCGCGCAGCGGGCTGCTGGCGCTGCGCGACTACGCCGGCGGCCTCGCCGGGTTGAGGCTGCGCCAGCAGGTGCGGGCCGAAGTGCTGGATACGCTGGAACGCCTCGGCCCGCTGCGTGGCCACGCCGGTGACGACGGCGCGTTGTCGACGCTGGTCACGGAACAGGTCGATGCGCTGGATGGACACGTCTCGCGCTACCTGCCGCAACGCCTGACGATCGCGCTGGCCCTACCCACGCTGCTGCTGGCGGTAACGCCGTTCAGTTGGATGGCGCTGCTGATCCTGGCCGGAACCGCGCCGCTGATTCCGGTGTTCATGCATCTGGTCGGGCGTGGCGCGGCGGCCGCCAGCCAGCGCCAGGCCGATGCGCTGGCACGGCTTGGCGGACAGTTCCTGGATCTGGTCCGGGGTCTGCCGATGCTGCGCCTGCTGGGCCAGGTGATGCCGGCTGCCGCGCGTCTCGGGCACGGCATCGAGGATTACCGCACCCGCACCATGCAGGTGCTGCGGCTGGCTTTCCTGTCCTCGATGGTGCTGGAGCTGTTCGCCTCGCTATCGATCGCGATGCTGGCGCTGTATCTGGGGCTGTCGCTGCTCGGGCGTCTGGATATCGGCCACTACGGCCAGACGATGACGCTGGGCCCTGCGCTGTTCATGCTGCTGCTGGCACCGGAGTTCTACGCCCCGCTGCGCCAGCTCGGTGCCGATTACCACGTGCGCGCCGATGCGCTGGCTGCTGCTGCCAGACTACGTGGATTGCAGGCGCAACTGCCGGCCGCTGCCACTGCAGCGGCAGCGATGCCTGCGAGCACTGCACGCAGCGATCCGGCAGCGCCGCTGATCGTGTTTGAGCATGTCGGCCTGCGTCATGCCGATGGGCGTGTGGCGCTGGAAAACGTGTGTTTCACCGTCAACGCCGGTGAGCGGATCGCACTGCGCGGTGCCAGCGGTTCTGGCAAGAGCACGCTGCTGGCGCTGGCTGCCGGCCTGATCCAACCGACCTCCGGTCGCATCCTGATCCACGGCCAGGCACTAGACACCACCGCCTGGTGGCCGCGTCTGGGCTGGATGGAACAACGCCCGGAATGGTTTTTCCAATCCATCCGCGACAACGTGCTGGTCGGACAGCCAGCCGACGAGGCGCGACTGTGGCAGGCGCTGACCGAGGCCGGACTGGACGAAGTGGTTCGCGCCCTGCCCAGCCAGGCCAATGCGGTGGTCGGCAGTGCACAGGGCACGCTGTCGGGCGGGCAACTGCAACGCCTGGCGCTGGCCCGTGCGCTGGCACGCGATGCCGATGTCTGGCTGCTGGATGAGCCCTTCTCGCAACTGGACGCAGAAACCGGCATGCGCCTGCGCCACACCCTGGGCCTGGCCAGCCACGGCCGCACCGTGCTGATGGCCACGCACGAAAGCGAAGACCCGGACTGGATCAACCGCACCCTGCTGCTGGAGCGCGGCCGGCTGCTGGCCGACAGCAGCCGGCCGGATGTACCGGAGCCCGGCATATGAGCGGCATCGACCAGAAACCGCCGCACGATGCCGCGATCCCGCGCTTCTCGCAGCCACGCCATCTGCGCTGGTTCGCGTTGGCTGCACTGCTGGGCAGCATCACCCTGCTCGCCTCGCTCGGGCTGCTGGCGCTGTCCGGCCACTTCATCACCGCCACCGCCATTGCCGGCGGCAGTGTCGCCAGCGCGGCGGTCTTCGACATCTTTCGCCCCGGCGCGATGATCCGTTTCTTTGCCATTGCCCGCACCGCCGGGCGTTATGGCGAACGCATCATCTCGCACGAAGCGGTGCTTCGGCTGCTGGCTGACCTGCGCCGGCATGCCTTCTCGCGTCTGGCACGGCTGGCACCCGAACCGCTGGCCCGCATGGCCGATGGCGACCTGTTGCAACGTCTGGTCAGCGACATCGATACCCTCGACGAAGCACCACTGCGGGTCTGGCTGCCGTGGCTGTGGAGCCTGCTGGTCACGGCGGTTGCGTTGCTATTGCTGAACTGGGCGCATCCGCAGCTGGCGCTGGGCGCGCTGCCCTGGTTGCTGATGGCCACGTTGGGCCTACCACTGCTGCTGGCCTTCGGTGCCCGCCGCAGCGGCGAACATTTGGCGGCCTTCGGTGCCCGCCGTCGCAGCGAGCTGATCGATGCACTACGCGGTTTCGTCACCCTGCGCCTGAGCGGTGCCTGGCAACAGCGCCGCGCCGACTGGCTGGCCAACGACCAGGCCCTGCTGCAACTGCAATGGCGCCAGCGCCTGCTTCAATCCCTGGCCGTGGCCGGCATCACCGCGCTGGTCGGGCTGGCCACTTGGCAAACCGCACGCCTTGGTCACGCCCTGCTCGCCGGCGATGCGGTGAGTGCGCCATGGCTGGTACTGGCTATCCTGGCGGCATTCGGCACGTTGGAAGCCATCACCCCCTGCGCCGGCGTGGTGCTGGCCCATGGACGCTCACGCGCCGCCGCCGACCGGCTGGAGGCGCTGTATCGGCTTGAACCGTTGCTGGATTTTCCCCGTCAGCCAGCCGAACCATTGACTGCGGAAGCTGGCAATTTCGCGCTGACAATGGACGGCGTTCACTTCCGCTGGCCCGACCGCAGCGTCGGCATCGAGGTGGACACGCTGTGTATCGAGGCCGGTGAACGGGTGCTGGTCAGCGGCCCGTCCGGCGGTGGCAAGTCGACGTTCGCGGCGCTGGCGGCGCGCATGGCCGACCCGGATCGCGGCACGATCCGCTTTGGCGGCCACGCGTTGCATCGCTTCGATGAAGCCACACTGCGCCGGCATATCGCCCTGCTGCCGCAGCGCCCGCACCTGTTTGCGATGACGCTGGCGGAAAACCTGCGGCTGGGCGATCCACAGGCCAGCGACGACGAACTGCGCGCCGTGCTGGCCGCCGTGGACCTGCAGAGCTGGTTGGCACAATTGCCCGATGGGATGGCCACACCCCTCGGCGAATACGGCCGTGGACTATCCGGCGGCGAAGCGCGGCGCGTGGCGACAGCCGCGGTGCTGTTGCGCAAAGCCGCACTCACCATCTTGGATGAACCCTTCGAAGGCCTCGATCCGGCCAGCCGCGCTCGCGTGGCAGAAGGCATCGACCACTGGATCGGCCCGCGCAGCCTGATCATCGCCACCCACCGCGATGTCGCCATGTCCGGCAAGGTGCGGAAGCTACGGGTCGTGGATGGACGGCTGGTGACAGATTCGTCCACGCTCCGCTGAAGGTTGTCACCCCGCCCGCATTCCGCCATTTCCGGCACGGCGGATCGTCACTGGGCGCAGTGCAGGCGGACGTATACTCGGGCCTTCCTTCCGTCCCAAACCGTGCCGATGAACACCACGCTCCGCCTCCGCCGCGATTCCGTCCCCAGCGCCCGCCTGCTGTCTTTACGGCAGTGTCCGGCCACCCTGTTCCTGCTGATATTGATGGTGCTGCTGGCGGGCTGTTCGCGCGATCCGGCACCGGCTACCGCCCCGGCAATCAATGCTGATGCGGCGCCGGCGACCAGTGATGCCTTCGTGTTGCTGGAGGCCAGTGGCGGCGATTGGCAGGGGCGGCCTGCGTTGCAGTTGCGCTTTTCGCAGCCGCTGATCGCCGGGCAGGCCTTCGATGAGCGCATCCTGGTGCGCGATGCCAACGGCGCCGATGTGGAAGGCAGCTGGGTGCTGGACGGCGATGATGCCGGCGTGCTGCGTTTCCCCTACGTGCAGGGTGATACCACCTACCGGATCAGTTTCAACGGCGGTCTGGGCACGCCGGACGGGCGTATGCTGGAAGGTCTGCCCGAGCAGGAAGTGTATTCGGGCAACCTGTCGCCGACCGTCGGTTTCGCCAGCCGTGGCAGTGTGCTGCCGGCGCGTGGCACGCAGGGGCTGCCGCTGGTGGCGGTCAACACGCCGGAAGTGGACGTGGAGTTCTTCCGGGTGCGGGAGAAATCGCTGTCCGATTTCCTTGCGCGCTACGCCGCCAACGACAGTCGCGGCTATTGGGAGCTGGGCCGGATCGAATCGCTGGCCGATTCGGTCTACGTCAACCGCTTCGCGCTGAGCGTGCGCACCAACCAGCGCCAGGTCAGTTTCCTGCCGGTGCACACGATTGCCGAACTGCGCGAACCCGGCGTCTATTTCGCCGTGCTGCGCCGCGCTGGCAGTTACAACGGCAGTTTCGAAACCACGCATTTCTATGTCAGCGATCTGGGTCTGCACGCGCGCCAGCACAACGACGGCCTGTTCGTGCATGCCGCCTCGCTGGCCAGCGGGCAGCCGCGCAACGGTGTGGAACTGCACCTGCAGGACGAGAAGGGTCAGGTACTGGCCAGCGCCAGTACCGATTCGGAGGGCGAGGCGAAGCTGGCCGTTCAGCCGCGCTCGCCGCATGTGCTGATCGCGCGCCAGGGTGGCGAGGTGGCGCTGGTGTCGTTCCGCCAGCCGGCGCTGGATCTGTCCGAATTCGCCGTCGCCGGGCGCCGCCACACCGCGCAGGATGTCTATGCCTGGTCCGGCCGCGACCTGTTCCGTCCCGGTGAGACCTTGCAGGTGTCGGCCCTGCTGCGCGATCACGATGGCCGCCTGCTGCCCGAGCAGCAGACGCTCTACGCCACGCTGCGCCAACCTGATGGCCGCGCAATTTCCACGCTGCCCCTGGAACCGCAGGCGCAGGCCTATTACCACTACCAGCGCAGCATCGCGGAAGACGCGCCAACCGGGCGCTGGTCGGTGGAATACCGGCTGGATCCGACCGCCGCCGAGCCGCTGGGACGCTTCGCGTTCCGGGTCGAGGAGTTCCTGCCCGAGCGCCTGAAACTGACGCTGGATTCGCCCGATGCCCGGCTGCAACCGGGCCAGCCACTGCGCCTGCAGGTCGATGCCGCCTTCCTCTACGGCGCACCGGCGGCCGGCAACCGTTTCATGGCCGAACTGCTGTACCGCCCGGCGACGCATCCGGTGCCGGAGCTGAAGGGATACTTCTTCGGTGATCCAACGATTTCGCTGCCGCGCGAACCGCAGCAGGCACTGGACACCAAGCTGGACGACAACGGCCGGCTGGAAGCCAACCTGCCACTGCTGGCGGATGCCGAAGTGCCGGCTGCGCCCTTCGAGGTGATCGCCAGCGGCAGCGTGTTCGAATCCGGCGGCCGCGCGGTGCGCCGCTCGATGGTGCGCACGGTATGGCCGGCGCCGGTGCTGGTCGGAGTGCGGCCGCTGTTCGATGCCGACGATGGCCCGGATGCCAACAGCCAGATCGGGTTCGAAATCGTCCGCGCCAGCGCCGATGGCAGCCTGCATGCCGCTGCCGCGCTGGAAGTGAAACTGGTGCGCGAACTGCGCGACTACCACTGGAACTGGGTCGATGGCAGCGGCTGGAATACCGATTTCACCCGCCGTTTCCAGACCACCGAGGAAACCACGCTGGCGCTGGATGGAAGCTCGCCCGGACAGTTTTCCGCGCGCGTGGAATGGGGCGAATACCGCCTGGAAGTCCGCGATCCGGAAACCGGCCTGACGATGCGTTATCCGTTCACCGCCGGCTGGAGCTGGAACAACGACAACCAGGGTCTGGACGCGCGCCCGGACAAGGTCAAGATCGCTTTCGACCAGAGCTCCTACAGCGTCGGCGACACCGCCACCCTCACCCTGACCGCGCCGCATGACGGCCCCGGTGTGGTGCTGGTGGAAGCCGACGGCCTGTTGTTCCGCAGCAATATCCAGGTGCGCAATGGCGCGCAGGTGCGGATTCCCATCAGCGCCGACTTCCAGCGCCACGATGTCTACGTCACCGCGCTGGTGTTCCGCCCCGCCGACCAGGGCAACCTGACCGGCCCCAGCCGCGCCGTCGGCGTCGCACACCTGCCGATCACGCGCGGCCCGCGCGATGTGGAAATGCAGCTGGACGCTTCCGCGCTGACCGCCCCCGGCGAACAGTTGTCGGTGCAGCTGTCGGCACCCGGATTCGCCGGCGAAACCGCGCACGTCGTGGTCGAAGCCGTGGATCTGGGCATCCTCAACCTGACCGGCTATCCGCTGCCGGATGCGGCCGGCTATTTCCTCGGCCAGCGTGGCCTCGGCGTGGAAGCCTGGGATCTGTACGGACGCATCATCGGCCCGCTGGAAGGCGAACGCGCGCGGCTGCGCTATGGCGGCGACGCGGCACTGGCGGCACTGCCGCAGGCACGTCGCCCGACCGCGAAGGTGCAGACCGTGGCGCTGCACGCCGCGCCGGTGCAGTTCGATGCACAGGGCAAGGCCAGCGTCAGCTTCACCGCACCGGATTTCAATGGCAGCCTGCGGATCGCGGCACTGGCGTTCTCGACTGAGCGCTACGCACGCGCCAGCGAGGATGTCATCGTGCGCGCGCCGCTGGTGATGGAAGTCAGCACGCCCCGCGTCATGGCACCGGGTGACCGCGCCGCGCTCAGCGTGGATCTGCACAATCTCAGCGGCGCCGACGCCAGTTACCGCATTTCCACCCACGCCGGCGCACCGATTTCCATCGGCGGGCAGACGCAGCGTGTGGATCTGGCCAACAACGCCCGCACCACCCTCAGCTTCCCGCTGCATGCCAGCGGCGGCAACGGCGTCGGCACGTTCAGCGTGCAGGCCGAAAGCGCCGATGGCAGCGTGCTGCAGCGTGACTTCGAGATCACGGTGCGGCCGGCATGGCCGGCGATCCGGCGCAGCCAGGCGCGGATGCTGGAAGGCGCGCAGCAGTTGCGCTTCGGCCCGGAACTGTTCGACGGCCTCTCGCCAGAATCCGGCAATGCGCTGATCAGCATCGCCTCGGTGCCGCCGCTGCCGTTCGCCGAATCGATCCGTGGCCTGATTGAATACCCCTACGGCTGCCTGGAGCAGACCAGCAGCCGGCTCTGGCCGCTGGTGAATCTGGATGCCGCCACCGCACGCAAGTTCGGGCTCGAACCGCTGCCCGAGGAAAAGCGCCGCGCGATGCTGGATACCGGCTTCTCACGCATTGCCGCGATGCAGCAGCAGAACGGCCGCTTCAGCTTCTGGCCCGGCGAAGGCTGGGCCGATCCGCAGATGACCGCCTACATCGCCGACCTGCTGGTCACCGCCAGGCAGAACGGCCTGGCGATTCCCGAAGCGGTGCTGGAAAAGGCCCTCAACCGCCTCAACGAGGACCTGCTGACCGGCGGCGACGGTTTCTACAGCTATGACAACCCGCAGCACCTGCGCTTTGCCAGCAACGCCTATGCCGGCTACGTGCTGGCGCGCGTCAACCGCGCCCCGCTCGGCACCCTGCGCGCGCTGTGGGACAACCAGCGCGAGCGCTCGATCACCGCGCTGCCGCTGTTGCAACTGGGCATCGCGCTGAAGCTGGCCGGCGATGACACCCGCGCCCGCGCCGCGATCGATGCCGCGCTGCAGACCAGCGGCAAGCGCCCGCGCTACCTGGGCGATTACGGCTCCGATTTCCGTGATGAAGCACTGCTGCTGGCGCTGCTGTACGAACACGATCTGGCCGATGCCGACACCGGCAGCCGCGTGCTGACCCTGGCGCGCCGCCTGCGCCTGCCGGAAAACTCGCGCTACTGGTTCAGCACCCAGGAACGGCTCGCGATCTTCCGCCTCGGACGCGCGGTGCTGGACGAACAGCGCGACGGCTTGCAGGGCAGATTCGTCATCGCCGACACACCGCACGCGCTCAGCGGCCGCGCCCTGGTATCACGCGAAGTGGGCATCACCGAACTGCGCCAGGGCGTGCAACTGGAGCTGGAAGGCGACGGCCCGTTCTGGCTCAGCCAGGACATCGTCGGGCACCCACTGACGGCACCAGAGGCCAGCGAATCGGGCATCCGCATCCGCCGCGCCTGGTACCGCACCGATGGCAACCTGTTCACCGGCGACACCCTGACCGAAGGCGAAAGCCTGATCGCGATGCTGACCGTGGAAGCGAACGAGAACATCCCCGATGCACTGGTCGTGGACCTGCTGCCGGGCGGCGTCGAGATAGAAAATCTGGCACTGGGCGGCAACGAAGCCTTCGGCGAACTGATGCTGGACGGGGTGAAACTGTCCGAACGCGAGTACGGCACCGAGCTGCGTTACGAGGAATACCGCGACGACCGCTATGTCGCCGCGCTCAAGCTCTGGAGCGGCTCGACCGCGCGCCTGTTCTACCTCGTGCGGGCGGTGTCGCCCGGCCAGTTCGTGGTGCCGCCGCCCTCGGCCGAAGACATGTACCGGCCACAGCTTTCCGGCATCGGCAGCGCGCCGCAGAACCGCATCAGCGTGGTGCCGCCGAAGGCCAGGTGAGCCGGGAGCCGGGAGCCGGGAGTCGGAATCTTGTCGTGATTGGGAAACGCGGACAGGTCCGATTTCCCGACCACGACCAGCCCACTCCCGGCGACATGGCGACATAGGTCGGGCTGAGCGCAGCCATGCCCGACATCCGTGTCCACGCCGACTGAAGATTTCTGGGAAAGCCCATCACGCCACCTGCGGGTGCGCTCCTGCGATTTGTAGTGGGCAGGTGTCAGGTGGTCTTGCTGCTGCGACTTTCCGGATGCCGCACCTGCCCTGCCCCGCGCACCACGAAGCGTTCCACGGTCAGCGATTCGGCGCCCATCGGGCCGTAGGCGTGCAGGCGCGTGGTGGAGATGCCGATTTCCGCACCCAACCCCAGCTCGCCACCATCGGAAAAGCGTGACGAGGCATTGACCATCACCACCGCCGAACGCAGCGCCGCGATGAAACGCGCGGCGGCGGTGTCGTCGCGGGTGACGATGACCTCGGTGTGGTCCGAACCAAAACGCCGGATATGCGCGATCGCGGCTTCCAAGCCATCGACCACCTTCACTGCAAGAATCAGATCAAGGAACTCGGCATCGTAATCGGCTTCGCTGGCCGCACCGATATCCGGCAGCAGTGCACGGGCACGCTCATCACCACGCAATTCGACCCCGCGAGCACGCAATGCAGCGGCGGCACGCGGCAGGAATTCGGCCGCGACATCGGCATGCACCAACAGTGTCTCCAGCGCATTGCAAACACCCGGACGGCTGGTCTTGCCATCGACCAGCAGATCCAGCGCCAGATCCTGATCGGCCTGCGCATCCACATACAGATGGCATACGCCCTTGTAGTGCTTGATCACCGGCACGCGCGCGTGTTCGGCGACGAAGCGGATCAGGCCCTCGCCGCCGCGTGGAATCGCCAGATCGATGATGTCGGTCAGTTGCAGCAGACGCAGCATGGTGTCGCGCGAAAGATCGGTGACCAGGGTCAGCGCCGCAGGCCGCAGGCCGGCATCAGTCAGCGCCTGCTGCAACGCGGCCGCGATCGCAGTGTTGGAATGGATCGCTTCCGAACCGCCGCGCAGGATCACGCCGTTGCCGGCATACAGGCACAAGGCCGCAGCGTCGGCGGTGACGTTCGGGCGCGCCTCGTAGATCATCGTCACCACGCCCAACGGCACCCGCACCCGGAGTACGTCGATGCCGTTCGGGCGGGTTTCCCGGCGCGTGACCTGACCGACCGGATCCGGCAACGTCGCCACTTCGCGCACCGCGTTGGCGATACCGCCCAGGCGCCCGGCATCAAGCCGCAGCCTGTCCAGAATCGCGCCGCTGGTGCCACGCGCGCGGGCTGCCTCCATGTCGCGCGCATTGGCCGCCAGGATCGCATCGGCCCGGGCTTCAAGTTGTGCGGCCATGGCTTGCAGCAGCGCGCGCTTTTCATCACTGGAAAGTTCAGCGATGGCCTGGGCGGCATCGCGGCAGGCCAGTGCCTGGGTGGTGATATCGTGTTGCGTCATCGGATTGCCTGATTGATCGGATGTGGGAGCGCACACGCGCGGCAGGGGTAGGCGGGACTTGCCCGGAAGCAGCGCGAATCCAGCGGCCAGTATGTCCACCGGATTCGCAGCCGGAACCAGCATAGGCCAGAGCGGATTTGTGCACCACAGCAACGGTGCCCTACCTGCGTTGCGGGCGGAAAAACACCCGGAGGTTTCCCGCCACCCTCCACATCAGCCAGAATCCGCCCCCACACCACCGCCGCGTACATCCGGCGGTACGCACGAGGAACACGATGAAGCACCGAACCCTGGCCCTGGCCGGCGTCATGCAGGGCCTGCGCCTTGCCCAATCCACCGCCCGCGACGGCCGCGCCGACGACGCCGATCTGAATGCCTCGCTGGCCTCCGTATTCCGCATCGATGCCGATTCGGTCGAAGCGGTCTACGGCTCGGCGCGGCTGATGCGCACCGGCCTTGAAACCCTCGACGGGCAACTGCGCGGCGGCGCGCTGCGGGATTCCACCTTGGGGCGGATGGCGCTGACCGTGCTACAGGTTGAACGCCAGTTGCAATCGCACCCGGACCTGATGCGCGCGCTGCACGAAGGCATCGTCGAAAGCCAGCGCCAGCGCGAGCACTTCGGCGTGACCCATCCCACCGTGATCGCGCGCCTGGGCGAGGTCTACGCCAACAGCGTCAGCCGCCTGTCCACGCGCGTGCTGGTGCAGGGCAACCCGGTGCAATTGCAGCAGGAAAACGTGGTGGCCCAGATCCGCGCCAGCCTGCTGGCCTCGGTGCGCTCGGCGGTGCTGTGGCGGCAATTGCGCGGCAGCTACTGGGATCTGCTGCTGCGTCGTCGCCCGATGCTGGATGCGGTACAGCACTGGCTGGATGCCTGAGCGCGGGCAGGTACAGACTCGAATGCAGAGAGCTAGTGTGGGCGTGTGCTGAGCGGTTGCGAGCCCGACATCGGCAGTTCGGCATGGTGGGGTGCGATGGAGGCAACAGGGGCGACGTTGAAAGGCATCCCGACGTCGGGGTTCGCAAGCCCACCCCGACCTATGCCGGCTGATCAAGTCTCACAGCGTCGTCCCGGCGGCTTTCAACAACGAAGCTGGTCAAACTGGGAACGGCTGCCGTAAAGGCGATTTTTTGTAGGAGCGCACCCACAGGGGGCGCGAACATGTATCCGCGCCAGGATGCCGAACAGGTTGAACCGCAGGATTGTCGCGCCCCCTGTGGATGCGCTCCTACGGCAGGTTGAAGTGCGCAGGCAGCCGGTTACGTTGCGACGGGCAGCGCCAGGATCTTCTGCACCAGGGCATCCAGCACCGGTTCGTCGGGGCGTTCGCGGCCGACGAACCAGGGCCAGAGCTGGGTGTCTTCGCAATCGAGCAGACGTTCGAACGTGGCGCGCTCGGCGGCATCGGCGCCGCGCCAGCCGTGTTCCAGATAGCGTGCCAGGATCTGGTCCAGTTCACGCATGCCGCGACGGCTGCGCCAACGCAGGCGGTTGAGTTCAGCGCTGTCGCTCATTGCTTCGGGAACCTGCTTCCGGCCACGTGCGTACGCGGCATCAGATGCCGCGCCGCTCCACCATCAGCTTCTTGATCTGCGCGATCGCCTTGGCCGGGTTCAGACCCTTCGGACAGGTGCGGGTGCAGTTCATGATGGTGTGACAGCGGTACAGGCGGAACGGGTCTTCCAGTTCGTCCAGACGTGCGCCGGTGTCCTCGTCGCGCGAGTCGACGATCCAGCGGTAGGCCTGCAGCAGGATCGCCGGGCCCAGATAACGGTCGCCGTTCCACCAGTAGCTCGGACAGGCGGTGCTACAGCAGGCGCACAGGATGCATTCGTACAGGCCGTCCAGCTTCTTGCGGTCGGCAGGCGATTGCAGGCGCTCGCTGGTCGGGGTCGGGCTCTGGGTGCGCAGCCAAGGCTTGATCGAGGCGTACTGCGCATAGAAATGCGTCATGTCCGGCACCAGATCCTTGACCACCGGCATGTGCGGCAGCGGGTAGATCGGCACTTCGTCCTTCTTGCAGTCCTCGATCGCGCGGGTGCAGGCCAGCGTGTTGGTGCCGTCGATGTTCATCGCGCACGAGCCACAGATGCCCTCGCGACAGGAGCGGCGGAAGGTCAGCGTCGGGTCGATCTCGTTCTTGATCTTGATCAGCGCGTCCAGAACCATCGGGCCGCAGCTGGCCAGGTCGATGTCGTAGGTGTCCACGCGCGGGTTGGCATCGTCATCCGGATTCCAGCGATAGACCTTGAAGGTGCGCACCGGTCCCTTGGCGTCGTGCGCCGGGAAGTGTCTGCCCTTCTGGATCTTGGAATTTTTCGGGAGAGAGAATTCGGCCATTGTTTTTTCCGGGAATCGGGAATGGAAAATCGGGAATCGTGGGAAGGGGCTTCAGGCGTTTTCTACTGCCGATTCCCCATTGCCGATTCCCGCCTCAATACACCCTTGCCTTCGGCGGGACGGTTTCGATCTCGTCGGTCAGCGTTTTCAGGTGGACCGGGCGGTAGTCGATGCTGACCTTGCCCTTGGCGTCGATGTCGGCCAGCGTGTGCTTGAGCCAGTTCACGTCGTCGCGATTGGGATAGTCCTCGCGTGCATGCGCACCGCGCGATTCGGTGCGGTTGAGCGCGCAGTTCATCGTCACCACAGCCTGGCCCAGCAGGTTCTGCAATTCGAGGGTTTCGACCAGATCCGAGTTCCAGATCAGTGAGCGGTCACTGACGCCCACGTGCTGGAAGCTGTCGAACACCTCGCCGATCTTCTGCACGCCTTCGGCCAGGGTTTCCTCGGTGCGGAAAACGGCGGCATCGGCCTGCATCGTGCGCTGCATGTCCAGACGGATCTGCGCGGTCGGCAGTTCGCCCTTCGCATGGCGCAGTTTGTCCAGATTGTCGAGTGCCGCATCGCAGGCCGACTTCGGCAAGGTCTTGTGGCTGGCACCCTTGACGATGGTTTCGGCACAACGGTTGGCCACGGCGCGGCCGAACACGACCAGATCCAGCAGCGAGTTGGAACCCAGGCGATTGGCGCCATGCACCGAGACGCAGGCCGCTTCGCCGATCGCGTACAGGCCCGGCACCACGGCATTGGGATCGCCGTTGCGCAGTTGCACCACTTCGCCGTGCAGGTTGGTCGGGATGCCGCCCATGTTGTAGTGCACCGTCGGCAGCACCGGAATCGGCTGCTTTTCCACGTCCACACCGGCAAAGATGCGGGCGCTTTCGGCGATGCCGGGCAGCTTTTCGTGGATGACTTCCGGCCCCAGGTGGGTCAGGTCGAGCAGGATGTGGTCCTTGTGCTCGCCGACGCCACGGCCTTCACGGATTTCGATGGTCATCGAGCGGCTGACCATGTCGCGCGGCGCCAGATCCTTGACGCTGGGCGCGTAGCGTTCCATGAAACGCTCGCCGAGCGAGTTGCGCAGGATGCCGCCCTCGCCGCGCACGCCTTCGGTGATCAGGCAGCCGGCGCCGTAGATGCCGGTCGGATGGAACTGCACGAACTCCATGTCCTGCAACGCAAGCCCGGCGCGCAGCGCCATGCCGCCACCGTCGCCGGTACAAGTATGGGCCGAGGTGGCCGAGAAGTAGGCGCGGCCATAGCCGCCGGTCGCCAGCACCACGCCCTGGGCGCGGAACAGGTGCAGATCGCCGGTTTCAAGTTCCAGCGCGAGCACACCGCGGCAGGCGCCCTCCTCGTCCATGATCAGATCGAGCGCGAAGTACTCGACGAAGAACTTGGCATCGTGCGCCAGCGACTGCTGGTACAGCGTATGCAGCATCGCGTGACCGGTGCGGTCGGCTGCGGCACAGGTGCGCTGTGCCGGCGGGCCTTCACCGAACTTGGTGGTCATGCCGCCGAACGGACGCTGGTAGATCTTGCCGTCTTCGGTGCGCGAGAACGGCACGCCGTAGTGTTCCAGCTCGTAGATCGCCGGAATCGCCTCGCGGCACATGTATTCGATCGCGTCCTGGTCGCCCAGCCAATCCGAGCCCTTGACGGTGTCGTAGAAGTGGTAGCGCCAGTCGTCGTCGCCCATGTTGGCCAGCGCCGCCGCCACCCCACCCTGCGCCGCAACGGTATGCGAACGGGTCGGGAACACCTTGCTGATGCAAGCGGTGTTGAAGCCCTTCTGGGCCAGGCCGAAGGTCGCGCGCAGGCCGGACCCGCCGGCACCGACGACAACCATGTCATAGGTATGTTCAATGATCTTGTATGCGGTGGTCATGAAAGCACTCAAGCAGCGAAAACGATGCGGCCGATGGCCACCAGGGAAACCAGCGCGCCCAGCGAGCAGGCGAACAGCACCAGAATCTGCGCGATGGTGCCCAGGCCGTGATGGTGAACGTAATCCTCGATCACCACCTGCAGGCCCAGGCGCGAATGCCAGAACAGCGCCAGCAGGAACGACAGCAGCAGCACCGCATTGACCGGGTGTGCCAGGGTGCTGCGCACCGTCGCGTAATCAGCCGGGATCAGGGTGATCAGCAACCACAGCAGCCACGGCGTCAGCAACGCCAGGATCACCGCGCTGACGCGCTGCAAAATGAAATGCTGGGTGCCGTGCTTGGCCGAACCCAAGCCACGGGCGCGTGCCAGCGGATCACGCAGACGATCTTGCGAACTCATGCCGCACCTCCTGCCGAAAAGCCGAAATACCACAGCAACAGGGTGAAGACCGCCGCCAGCACCGCGACGATCGTGCCACCGGTGTAAGCACCCTTCAGCGTCAGCCCGTAGCCCAGATCCCAGGCCAGATGGCGGATGCCGTTGAGCAGGTGGTAGATCAGCGAGAAACCGATGCCGGCCAGCACGATGCGGCCCGGCAGTGAGCCGACGCATTCGACGAAGCGGGCGTAGACCTCCGGACCGGCCATCACCGCCACCAGCCAGGCCGTCAGTACGAAGGCGCCCAGCGACAACACCACACCGGTGGCTCGGTGCAACAGGGACATGACCGAAGTGACCTGGAACCGGTAATACGATCCCAGCATGAACGGTGACAGGGGGCGCTCGCGCTGCGTCATGGACACGCTCTCGTGGAGGTTGGAACAAATGGCCGACAAACCGCAGCCGCCTCCGCAACGAGGCAGCAGCGACAACTAGAAATCAATGCATCTACCGTTTTTTTCCCAATCGCCGTAGCGTGTGGGCTCCGGGCCATCGCGGCCACCAATCTCGCGCGGGGCCGGCTGCTCCACGGGCACTTCCGTTGCGGAAGGCTCGTTCGTCGGTTGCGCGGGCTGGGGAGCTGGCTGCGTTTGACCTATCATGGCGGGCGGTTCGTGCAATGCACAAAGGGTAGTACCACCGGCCATGTCTATCAAGCCGCTCCCCACTTCGACACCTGTGATCCTGCTGGGTGCAAGCAGCCTGTTGCAGCTCTCCGGCCGCGACGCGATCACCTTCGCACAGGCCCAGTTCGCCAACGATGTGGCGCTGCTGGCCGATGGCCAGTGGCAGTGGAACCTGTGGCTTTCCGCCAAGGGCCGCGTGGTGGCGCTGTTCGCGTTGCTGCGGCTGGATGGCGAGAACCTGTTGGCCTGGCTGCCGGATTTTCCGGCCGAAGAACTCGCACAGCGACTGGCCGCATTCCGCTTCCGCAGCAAGCTCACGCTCCAGGCCCTGCCCGATGCTTCAGCCCTCGGCCTGTTCGGCACGCCGGCCGATGCCGGCTTCAGCGCCGAACGCGCGCAGGCGCATATCGAACGCGACGATCAGGGCCAATGGCGCCGGATTGCACTGGACCTGGGCGGCGACAGCGCACGCACCCTTGTGCTTCATGCCGCCGACACCGGGACACAGGCCGACCAGCGCGGCAATGACGCCTCCCTTGAAGCCCGCTGGAATCTGGACGATATCGCGCATGGTCTGCCCCGCCTGGGCCCGGACCAGAGCGAAGCCTTCACTCCACAGATGCTGGGGCTGGACCGTCTGGCCGCCTTCAGTGTGAAAAAAGGCTGCTACCCGGGCCAGGAGATCGTCGCGCGCGTGCACTTCCTTGGCCAGGCCAAACGCGGCACGCTGCGTCTGGCACTGAACCAGCCCGCCACACCCGGCACCCGCCTGCGCAACGAAGCCGGCGCACAGGCGGAAATCATCAGCATCCAGGCCCTCGGCGAACGCATCGAAGCCCTCGCCATCGCCCCGCTTGATGCGGCCGACGCCAGCTTCCACAGCGAAGACGGAGACATCCATGCCACCACGCTGCCACTGCTGGATGGCCTGGCACGCTGACCCATCACGCCATCCGATAGTTATCCTGCATCGGATAGCGCCGCGCGTAGGCGGCGAAGGCGGCGGCCGCGACGAAGGCGAAGACGGCGAAGAAGAACATCAGGAAGGCGTTCTCGCTTAGTCCGGTGTTGGCGATGGCGGCGGTCACCACGTCGTTGCGGACTGCGGCATTGGTCAGCAGCACCCAGAGGCTGCCGAAGGTGCTGGTCAGGTACCAGAAGGCCATGATCACGCCCTTCATCGCGTGCGGCGCCTGGCTGTAGGCGAACTCCAGCGCGGTGGCCGAGACCAGCACCTCGCCGAAGGTCAGCAGCAGATAGGGCAGGCCCTGCCAGGCCAGCGAGACATCGCTGCCGCCGTCGATCCACAACTGCAATACACCGGCCACGATCCACGACACACCCGAGATCGCAATGCCCCAGCCCATGCGGCGCAGCGCCGTGACCTGGAATCCCATGCGCCGCAGCAGCGGATACAGCACGATGTTGTTGAACGGGATCAGCAACATCACCAGCAACGGGTTCAGCGCCTGCATCTGCGCCGGCTCCTTGATCAGCCAGCTCGGCCACCACCACTGCTCATGCGGGATGACCATGGCATTGCCCTGGATGATCCAGGTCGAGGCCTTCTGGTCGAACAGCGACCAGAACGGCGTCACCAGCGCGAACACGATCAGGATGCGCAGCACCGCACGCACGCCATCCACCGCCGCATCCGGATGCCGGCCACGGGCGCGCTCCAGCTGCAGCGAGGCGCCCCAGCCGCCGAAGGCGATCAGCACCCCCAGCGCCAGACAGGCGGTGATGACAAACCCGAACGAATCCGGCCACCACGGCAACGAAACCCCGAGCGCTTTCAATGCCCACAGCGCCAGCATCGCCACCGCGATCACGATGCCACTGCGCGCCACCACGGTGCCGGCATTGCCCTGCCCCTGGCTGCGTCCGTTCAGCGCGCTGCGCACCACATTGAGGAACGAATCCGGATCGCGCCCGGACGGCGGCACGTTGACGTACTGCTTGCGCCCCAGCCAGAACACGAAGGTGGCGATGAACATCAGCACGCCCGGCACCCCGAATGCCACCGCCGGCCCGTAGCCGCGCAGCAGCAGCGGCGCCAGCAGCGAGGCGAAGAACGAGCCGAAGTTGATGATCCAGTAGAAGGCATCAAAGACCACCTTGGCCTTGGACTTGTTGCTCTGGTCGAACTGGTCGCCGCAGAAGCTCACCACCAGCGGTTTGATGCCGCCCGAGCCCAGCGCGATCAGGAACAGGCCGGTGAAAAAGCCGTTGCGGTTGTCCTCGAACAGCGCCAGACAGGCATGGCCGGCGCAATAGATCAGCGAGAACCAGAGGACGGTGTTGTATTTGCCGAAGAAGCGGTCCGACAGCCAGCCACCCAGCAGCGGGAAGAAGTACACGCCGATGACAAAAGTGTGGAAGATGTCCTTGGCCGCCCCGTCGCGCTCCGGGCCAGCTGGCAGATAGGCCAGCAGCACCGAGCTGATCAGGAACGGGATGAGGATGTTCCTCATGCCGTAGAAGCTGAAGCGCTCGCAGGCCTCGTTGCCGATGATGTAGGAAATCTGGCGCGGCATGCGCGCATCTGGAGCGGCTGCTGTTGAGCTCATGCGGGGCGGTCCATCAGGCAGGAAAGCGCAGCAGTGTGCCCAACTCGCCGCCAAAGCCCAAGCCGCAGCGCCACATTGGAGGCAGCGAAAGCCGGCATCACACCCGCCACGGCCGCAATTCACCGATGGATTGCCAGCCCGCACGAAGATCCGGAGACACCCGGGACATGCCGCGAACTGTGACAGGCAACGCACCTGTGGCACGCGAACCCCGCCGACCGCGCCAAAGCCCCGACAATCGCCTTGCGGCAGCCCATGGCCACGGCCATGATCGAATGCTCTGATCCGAACAGGAACGCGCGTGGCCGAACCGCGCACCACCGCCGGCGCTGGAACACCCGGCCCGACGCCCGGCCCGATGCCATGGAAATTCCTGGCGGCGCTGCTGGCCGGCGCCGCGCTGTTGCTGTTGGCGCTGGACACCCTGATGGACACCGGTGCGCGCGTCGACGATCCGGGCGTGCTGCGTTTCGACAGCGCCTTGCGCAGCTCCGGCGATGGCGCCCACGACACCGGGCCGGTGCCGATGCGGCTGCCGAGCAACTGCCATTCGCAGGGCGAATGCGTGCACAGCTACCGGATCGGATTCGAGCATCAGCCCTCTGCCGACGGCCCGTTCGCGCTCTACGTGCCGCAGTTCACCGGGCGCATCCAGGTCATGTTCAACGGCGTGCCGATGCTCGACAGCACGCTGGCCGAAACCTCGCTGCGCCAGGGCCAGGGCGCGCCGCAGATCGCCACCATTCCGGAACGTCTGTTGCAGCCGGGCCGCAACGAGATCGGCTTGGTGCTGGCCGGGCGCATGGGTTCGGGTGCGGTCGGCCCGGTGTTCTTCGGCCCGGAAGAACAACTGCGCGACGATTACGAAGCGGCGCATTTCCTGGTCGTGGTGCTGTCGCGGCTGATGGATGGCGCGCTGCTGGCGATCGGTTCGATCCTGCTGCTGATCTGGTTGGCGCGCCGTCAGGATCAGCTGTATCTGCTGTGCGCGACGATTTCATTGAGTTTCGCGCTGACCTCGCTGTCGCCGTTGATCGCCAGCGCCTTCGGCGATTTCCTGCTGGTGCCGGCGAACACCCTGCGCTTCGTCGCCGCCTGCCTGTTGCTGCCCTTCGTCTGGCAACTGACCGGACGCACGCCGCCGCTACGCACCCGCTGGTTTCTGCTGCCCGCCGCGCTGATGGTGCTCGCCTTCCTGCTGCTGCCGGCGGTCTGGGCGACGCGCCTGGTCTCGCTGCTCTTCGTGCCGCTGGCGCTGGTGCTCGCGGCGCTGGCGCTGTGGGAACTGTGGCGCGCCGGCGTGCGGGGCCGGGATCGCACCGCGCTGGTATTGCTGGTCGCGATCGGCGTGCTGATGGCGCTTGCGGTGCGCGATCAGGTGATGCTGGGCACCGGCATCGGCCGCGCGCATGTGTTGCTGGCGCGTTTCAACGGGCCGATCCTGGTATCCATCATGGGTGCTATCGTGCTGCGCGGCTTTGCTGAAGGGTTGTCGTTGCTGGAGGATTTCAACGCCCGCCTGCAGCACGAAGTCGCGGCCGCGCGGCTGAAACTGCAACAGGCGTTCGAGCGCGAACAGGCGCAGGCGCGGCGCGAGACACTGGCCACCGAACGCATGCGGCTGATGGGCGATCTGCACGACGGCATCGCCGGGCAGCTGGTATCCATCGTGTCGCTGAGCGAACGCGGCAGCGGCCCGGTGGCCGAGGAAGTGGCGCGCGCCAGCCACAGCGCGCTGACCGACCTGCGCCTGGTGGTGGACTCGATGGAGGATTTCGGCGACGACCTGGGCATGATGCTGGTCGCCTTCCGCGACCGGATCGAACCGCAGCTGCGCCGTTCCGGACTGCGTCTTGAATGGAAGGTGCACGACCTGCCCGACCTGCCGGGCCTGTCACCCACGCATACGCTGAACCTGTTTCGCCTGCTGCAGGAGGCGGTGAACAATGCCGCCCGGCATTCCGGCTCGGACGTGGTGCGGATCGAATCGCCGCCGCGGCCCGGCCACGGCGTGCGCCTGATCGTGCGCGATCATGGCAAGGGCGGCGCGCAAGCAAAGCGCGGGCATTACGGCATGGCCAATATGCAGCGCCGCGCACGCGCGCTGGGCGCCGAACTCAGCGTGGAAAGCGATGCCTCGGGCACACGCGTGATCGTGGATCTGCCGCAGCGCCTTGGCGGCGGGCACGATGCCGCCGTCACAGCGTGATGAGCTTGCGCGATACTGCCTCGAACACCGCTTCGCCCCGGCTGTTGACCTCGAGCTTGCGATAGATGCTCTTGATGTAATTGGGCAGGGTCTTGCGCGAAATGCCCAGGCTGTCGGCGATTTCGTTGTAGCTCATGCCCTTGGCGATGCCCCACAGGATGTCGGTTTCGCGCCCGGTCAGATCCAGCGCGGGCCGGGCCACCGGTTCCGCACCGGCTGTCGCAGCCGGTTGCAGGCGGCGCAGCAGATAGCGCGCGATGCCGGCCGAGAGCGGTGATTCCCCATCCAGCACCTGGCGCACGGTGTTGCCGATATCCTCGGGCAATGCGTCCTTGACGATATAGCCGCTGGCGCCGGCCGCAATTGCTGCGACCACATTGGCCTCGTCGCACAACACCGAGATCACCAGGATTTCCACCTGCGGATGCGCGGCATGCACTTCGGCGGTGAGGTCGGCGCCGTGGCCATCGGGCAGTTCCAGATCGGTCAGCAGCACCTGCGGGCATTCACGCGCAATGGCGGCGCGGGCGGCGGCAAGGCTGTCGACCGCTTCGACCGAAAAGCCCGGATCGGCGGCCAACGCATCGTGCAGCCGCTGGCGCGTCGGGGCATCGTCTTCAAGCAGCAGGATTCGTATCGTTTCCATCACCGCGCCATCGTGCTCGCAAGGCCTGCCTCAAGTCGACCCCGGACGTTGGCATCGTTTGTTAGGCGGACTCATGCCACGCGTCGTTTTCGGATCGGCCGATCATCGCGCAGGCGCGGAGCATCGCCCATGCCATATTCATGGTGTTCCCGAATCGCGTGGCGGGCGGTCTGATGACAGGCATCACATCCATGCTCCGGGGGGAACCACATGAAACGCCTGCCTTGTTTGCTGAAAGTTCCGCTTGCAGCGTTGTCGCTCCTGCTGCTGTCCGCGCCAGCCCTCGCCGGCGATGGCGACGCCGTATTCGCGGACGGCTTCGAGAGCGCCGACGGCGCCCGCCCACCGAACATCCTGTTCATCGTCATTGACGACCTGGGCCTGGATCAGCTCGATTTCTACGGCTATGGCGGGCTGGTTCCACCGCGCACGCCGAATCTGGCCGCGATTGCCGAGGCCGGGCTCAAGTTCCGTAACGCCTGGTCGATGCCAACCTGCACGCCGACGCGCGCGAGCTTCTTCACCGGGCGCTATCCCTCGACCACCAACATCCTCAACGCAGTGGTGCAGACCGATCTGGCCAATTCGGAAATCTCGCCCTACGAAATGACGCTGCCGAAGCTGCTGAAGACCGCCGGCTACACCAACGCGATGATCGGCAAGATGCATCTGACCGGCACCAATCTGGGCACCTCGGCGAACCTGCCCTACGGCCTGCAGACCATGTGGAAGCTCGGCTGGGACCACTTCGACGGCTATCTGGATGGCGCGCCCTATCCGATCGACACCCGCGCCGGCCTGCGCAGCTTCGGCGATGACGTCACCGCCGGCCCGCACAAATGCGGCTTCGTCTCCAACACCACGATGGACGGCACCCACGGCGCCGATCAGGGCGCCTGCTATTTCGTCGACAACAGCTGCGAGCAGATCGTGCGCGACGATGCTGGCGGCCTGCACACACCGGGCCGTGCCTGTCTGGAACGCGGCGGCATCTTCGATCCGAACCAGTTTTGCCAGGCCAATACGCCGGCGCATATCGATTTCGAGGCGCAGAACGGCTACTACACCGGCAAGTTCGTCTGGAGCGATGCGGATGGCAACGCCGGCGAAGTGCTGGCCACCGACGCCTCGGCGCGCGGCTACCGCAGCACCATGGAAACCGACCGCGCCATCGCCTGGGCGAACGCGCAGCCTGCCGACAGGCCGTGGATGATGTCACTGGGCTATTCGGCCGTGCACACGCCATTGCAGGTGCCGCCGTTGGCGCTGATCGCGCCGGACACGCCCGGCCGCAACGACAATCTGGTCTGCTCGCCGCTGTCGGATGTGGAAGGTGCGCCGGGGCAGATCATCGGCATGATCGACGACCACCTGATCACCAATCTGATGGTCGAAGCGATGGACCGGGAAATCGGCCGACTGCTGGTGGAAACCGGGCTGGCCGAGTGGAACGGCGACGGCAGCCTGAGCTACGACCCGGCCCGCAGCAACACCGTGGTGGTGGTCATGGGCGACAACGGCACCTACGTCAACAGCGTCAAGTTCACCCAACCGGGCCGTTTCGACCCGACCCGTGCCAAGGGCTCGTCCTATCAGACCGGCGTCGGCGTGCCGCTACTGGTGGCCGGCCCGATGGTCGCCGCGCCGGGCCGCGAGGTGCAGCACCAGGTCAGTTCGCCCGATCTGTACCGCCTGTTCGCCGATCTGGTCGGCGCCGACATCGACGCGCACATCCCAGCCGAACGCCCGATTGATGCGCAGCCGATGCTGGCCTATCTGACCGACCCGGCGCACGCCGCGCTGCGCACGATCAACTTCACCGAAATGGGCACCAACTTCCCCAACCCCGCCGCCGGCATCGTGGCCCAGCCCTGTGTGGTGGAGGCCGCCGACACCTGCTTCGTGATCTTTCCGAACAAGGCGCTGTGCGGCGATCAGGGCGGAGTCTGGTACGGCGCCGATTCGGGTCTGGCGGGCGTGCCGGCTGCCGGCTTCGAGCACTGCGGACAGGTCATGTCCTACCGCAAGGCACTGAATCCGGCCGATGCCACCAAGGTGCTGCCCGACTCGTCCAAGGCCGCCAGCGATGGTGTCCACAAGCTGGTGCGGCTGAACCGCAAGACTTTCACCGAGGATCTGGCCAATCCGGTCAATTCCGTCTACACCGGCGTCAACAGCAATATCGACGAGCTGTACCGGATCGACATGCTGGCGCAGCCCAATCCGGTGCTCGACAAGGAAGGCAGCGAGCTTGCGATCGGCCCCGCGCCGCTGGATGTGTCCGGCCTCGATCCCGAAGCCCAGGCCGCCTACGGCGTGCTTTCCGCCGAACTGGACCAGCGCGATGCGGTGGCCGCCTACCACTACAACTACGACCAGATCCATTGCCCCGGCGATGGCAACCGCGATTTCCAGGTGGACCAGGCCGATCTGGACAACTGGGCCGAACTGAGCACCTTGAACCAGCACGATGGCGCCGGCCAATCGACCTGGTACGACTTCAACCACGATGGCCGCACCGATGATGCGGATCTGGCCATCATCATCGCCAACCTCGGTGCCACCTGCGTGCCGCCGGCGGCGCACTGAGATGGGAATCGCGACCATGCACAGCTTCCTGTACCGGCGGTTTTCGGCACTGCTGGCGATGCTCCTGCTGCCGATGGCCGCATCGGCGGGCAGCACGATATTTTCCGACAGCTTTGAAAGCGGAATCGAAGCACCGCCACCCAACATCCTGTTCATCGTCATGGACGATGTCGGCATCGACCAGATGGCCGCGTTCGGCTACGGCGGCGCAACACCGCCACCGATGCCAAATATCGCAGCCGTGGCCGAAGCCGGGGTGAAGTTCCGCAACACTTGGTCGATGCCCGAATGCTCGCCCGGCCGGGCCGCGTTCTTCACCGGCCGCTTCCCGCTGCGCACCAACATGTACCAGGCGCTGGGGCCGAACGACCTGGCCAATTCGCAGATCTCGCCATACGACCTGACCGTGCCCAAACTGCTGAAGAAAGCCGGTTACCAGAGCGCGATGTTCGGCAAGTTCCATCTGGCCGGGCCGGAGCACAACGAAGCCGGCAACGCCACCCCGGCGGTGCTGGGCTGGGACCATTTCCACGGCTGGGTCGGCGGCCTGCCCGGATCGGTCGACACCACGGCCGGCGGAGTATACGAGGCCGGGGAATGGCGCTGCGGCTTCTACCCGCACCATCTGGCCGGCGCCTGCCATTTCAGCGACGGCAGCTGCACCTCGCTGCCCGCGCCACCGGTGCTCGGCCACGACAGCAGCGGCATGGCCTGCATGGCCCAGGGCGGCATCTTCGTGCGCGAGCAGGCCGACTGCGATGCGCCGCTGCCGGACGGCGTGACGCTGGACTTCAACCGGGAAAACGCCTTCTACGTCTCGCCGCTGGTGATCGTGGACGATGGCGATGTGGAAGAAGTGCCGTTCAGCGATCCGCGCGCACGCGGCTACCGCACCACGATCGAAACCGATGCCGCGATCCAGTGGATCAATGCACGCCCGGCTGACGCCCCATGGATGGCCACGGTCAGCTATTCGGCCGCGCACACGCCGTGGCAACCGGCACCGATGGCACTCGCTCCGCAAAGCAGCGCGCTGTTGTCGCAATTCCTGCCGGATGCACCGGGGTTTTCCGGCAATCTGCTGGACTGCACCAGCACCGTGCACGGGCGCATCATCCAGAACCAGATGACCGAGGCCATGGACACCGAATTCGGCCGCCTGCTGCTGGAAACCGGTCTGGCCACGCGCGACGGCGATGACAATCTTGTCTACGACCCGCAGGCGTCCAACACCGTGATCTTGATCGTCGGTGACAACGGCTCGCTGGGCTTCGCGGTCAAGGCGCCCTTCAACCCGTCGCTGGCCAAGGGCGGCTCCTACCAGACCGGCGTGTGGGTGCCGCTGATCGTCGCCGGGCCGCAGGTGGAACAGCCCGGCCGCAGCGTCGAGCACATGGTCAATGCGGTGGACCTGTTCCAGTTCTTCGGTGAACTGGCGGGCCTGGACGCGCAACAGGAATCGCCGCGCACCATCGATTCGGTGGCGCTGCTGCCGTATCTGCAGGACCCCGCCCAGGCCGGCCTGCGCACGATCAACTTCACCCAGGCCGGGGTCAACCTCCAGGCCAACGATGGCCGCAACGGCCCCTGCGTCATGAGCCGCAGCGCGGTGGCCGGCGGCAGCTGCACCCAGATTCCCACCTCCAAGAGCGTGTGCGAAGACAATCTCGGAGTCTGGTGGGGGCCGGGCTACAGCGATCCTTCGGTGGTGGACAACGGCGGCGCCGGCTATGCGCAGTGCTGGCAGGTGAACCGGGCCATCTTCGCCGCCGATCCGGCTGCGCTGCCGGTCGAAGTGCTGCCGGAAAGCTCACTCGCGATCCGCGATGACGATTACAAGATCGTGCACAACACCACGATCAACTACGACAGTGATACCGATGACGCCCGCCAGGACCTGAGCATCGAGTTCTATCGGGTCGACCAGGCCGCACCGCTGCCGATGCTGGAAGATCCGGCCAGCAACAACCTGCTCGACGGCCCCCTGACCATCGACCAGCAGGCCGCCTACGACCATCTGGCGGCGCGGCTGGACGAACTGCTCGCCTCCCAGCCCGACTGCCCGGGCGATGGCAACCGCGATGGCGTGGTGGATTCGACCGACCTGTTTGAATGGCAACGCATCGCCGATAACTGGGGCCTGTCCAGTGTCTACGATTTCCTCATCGACGGCGTTTTCGACGGTATCACCGACAACGACGACGGCGTCATCATCCTGTCCAACTACAACACCGTCTGCCCGCCCAGCCATGCCGTCCATTGATTCCATTCCACGTCGAAAACTGCTGCTTGGCGGCATCACCCTGGTGGCCGCTGCCGCCGCCGGCGGTGTGCTCGGCGGGCGCCTGCTGGCACGCCCGCAAGCACACCGGATCCTCATCGGTGATGGCAGCAACGGCCCACTGGGCATGGCCTGGGTTCCGGGCGGCCGCTTCCTGATGGGCAGCGACCACAAGCTGGCGCAGTTGAACGAACGGCCGGCGCATGCGGTGCAGGTGGATGGCTTCTGGATGGACACCACGCACGTCAGCAACGACCAGTTCGCGCAGTTCGTGCGCGAAACCGGCTACGTCACCACCGCCGAACGCAAGCCGGACTGGGACACCATCCGCGTGCAACTGCCGCCGGGCGTGCCACGGCCACCGGATGACATGCTGGTGCCCGGCGCGATGGTGTTCACCGGCAGCAGTGCGCCGCAGCGGCTGGACGATTATTCGCGCTGGTGGAGCTATGTCCCCGGCGCACAATGGCGGCACCCGCAAGGACCGGGCAGCACGATCGAAGGCAAGGGTTCGCACCCGGTGGTACAGGTCAGCCACGAGGACGCACTGGCCTATGCGCGCTGGGCCGGCAAGCGGCTGCCGACCGAAGCCGAATGGGAGTTCGCCGCACGCGGTGGACTGGAACAGGCCACCTACGCCTGGGGCGACGAACTGACCAGCCCCGACGGCGCGCAACTGGCCAATTACTGGGATGTGAAACAGCGCCCATTCCCCGTGGTCAGCCCGAAGGCCGGCGGCGCGGTCGGCACCTCCGCCGCCCGCACCTTTCCGGCCAACGGCTACGGCCTGTACGACATGACCGGCAACGCCTGGCAATGGGTGGCCGACTGGTACCGCGCCGACTACTTCACGCATCAGGCGCGCGATGCAGGCGGCCCGATAGACAACCCGGCCGGCCCGGCCGACTGCTACGACCCGTCCGAACCCGGCGTACCGGTCAACGCGCCGAAACGGGTCATCCGCGGCGGCTCCTTCCTCTGCAACGAGGACTATTGCCTGTCCTACCGCCCCAGCGCCCGACGCGGCTGCGACCCGTACAGCCCGATGTCGCATCTGGGCTTCCGGCTGGTCCGCACGGCGTGATCAGCGGCGACTTCAGCGTCACCTGAAAAGCGCTGATCGCGTCAGACCTCCGGGACCGCCGACAGCGGGCGGCCATCGCAGCCGTGAGCGCTCTTTCGGACACAACTCCAGCCGCCACACCGCTTCCGATCCCGCGCCCGTGTTGCAGGCTGGCCGGTCAACAGCCGCCGGCCCGAGCCGCTACAATGGCCGGCTGAATATCCTGATCGGAGTCACCATGTCGAACGCCCTGTTGCAATCCCTCGGCCTTGCCCAGACCAACCCCGGCACTTATCTGGGCCATGGCGAATGGTCCAGCGCCACCGGTGCCGGCCTGATCCAGCCACGCAATCCGACCACCGGCGAGGTCATCGCCACGGTCGAGGCCACCACCCAAGCTGATTACGAAACCGTGATCGCGCGTGCGCAGGAAGCCTACAAGGTCTGGCGCACCACGCCGGCACCGCGCCGTGGCGAGGCGATCCGCCTGTGCGGCGAAGCCCTGCGCAAGCACAAGGACGCGCTCGGTTCGCTGGTGGCGCTGGAAATGGGCAAGTCCAAGCCGGAAGGCGACGGCGAAGTGCAGGAAATGATCGACATCGCCGATTTCGCGGTCGGCCAGAGCCGCATGCTGTACGGCTACACCATGCATTCCGAGCGCCCCGGCCATCGCATGTACGAGCAGTACCATCCGATCGGCCTGGTCGGCATCATCAGCGCCTTCAACTTCCCGGTCGCGGTGTGGAGCTGGAACTCGTTCCTGGCCGCGATCTGCGGCGATATCTGCATCTGGAAGCCGTCCAACAAGACCCCGTTGACCGCCATCGCCAGCATGAAGATCTGCAATGAAGCGCTGCGCGAAGCCGGCTTCCCCGACCTGTTCTTCCTGATCAACGATGCCGGCACCGCGCTGTCGGAAAAGCTGGTCGAAGACCGCCGCGTGCCGCTGATCTCGTTCACCGGTTCCACCCAGGTCGGCCGCATCGTCAACCAGAAGGTCGCCGCCCGTCTCGGCCGCTGCCTGCTGGAGCTGGGCGGCAACAACGCCATCATCCTGGACGAAAGCGCCGACCTGAAGCTGGCCATTCCCGGCATCGTGTTCGGCGCGGTCGGCACCGCCGGCCAGCGTTGCACCACGACCCGTCGCCTGATCGTGCACGAATCCATTTACGACGACGTGCTGGCGACGCTGGTCAAGGCCTACAAGCAGGTCGAAGGCAAGATCGGCGATCCGCTCGATGCCGCCAATCTGATGGGCCCGCTCAACAGCCCGGAAGCGGTCGAGCAGTTCCTGAACTCGATCGAGAAGGCCAAGGCCGCCGGCGGCACCGTCGCCACCGGCGGTGCGCGCATCGACCGCCCCGGCAACTTCGTGCTGCCCACGATCATCACCGGGCTGAAGAACAGCGACGAGATCGTGCAGCACGAGACCTTCGCACCGATCCTGTACGTGATGAAGTATTCGACGCTGGACGAGGCCATCGACATGCAGAACGGCGTGCCGCAGGGCCTGTCCTCGTCGATCTTCACGCAGAATCTGAAGGCGGCGGAGAAGTTCCTCTCGCCGGCCGGCAGCGACTGCGGCATCGCCAACGTCAACATCGGCACTTCCGGTGCGGAAATCGGTGGCGCCTTCGGTGGCGAAAAGGACACCGGCGGCGGGCGTGAATCCGGTTCGGATGCGTGGAAGGTCTATATGCGCCGCCAGACCAACACCATCAACTACTCCGATTCGCTGCCGCTGGCACAGGGCATCAAGTTCGATCTGTAAGCCAAACGCCTGCGCACACAAGGCCGGCAGTCGCACTGCCGGCCCGTTGGCTGCATCATCCACCCATCACCGCACGTCGAGGATGCCCGCATGAACGTCCCTGCCCCGCTGTCCCCGCGCCAGACCAGCACCCTGGCGATCGTCAGCCTGATCTTCGGCGTGCTGAGCTGGATCGTGATCCCGCTGCTCGGTTCGCTGGTGGCGATCATCACCGGCCACATGGCGCGTGCCGAAATCCGGCGCGAACCCGAACGCCTGGACGGCGACGGCCTGGCGATTGCCGGCCTGCTGCTGGGTTACATCCAACTGGTGCTGGTGGTGCTCGGAGTGCTGGCGCTGTTCCTGTTCTTCGGTGGGCTCGCTGCGATCAGTGTTCTGGCGAACTGACCACCGTGTACGGACTGCTTCGCCCGCTGCTGTTCGCCTCCGATCCGGAACGCGCGCACGAGCGTGCGCTGCGCTGGGGCGAACTGGCGCACCGCACCGGGCTGGCGCGCCTGGCCACCCGCCGCGTGCCGGACCTGCCCACCCGGGCGTTCGGTCTGGAGTTCCGCAATCCGGTCGGCCTGGCCGCCGGGCTGGACAAGAACGGCGCGCATATCGACGCGCTGGCCGCGCTCGGCTTCGGTTTCATCGAAGTCGGCACGGTCACGCCGAAACCGCAGCCGGGCAACCCGAAGCCGCGCCTGTTCCGGCTCACCGGACACCAGGCGATCATCAACCGCATGGGTTTCAACAACGACGGCATCGATGCACTGGTGCGCAACGTCGAACGGGCACGCTGGAACGGCGTGATCGGCATCAACATCGGCAAGAACAAGGACACCCCGAACGAGCGCGCGCTGGACGACTACCTCCATTGCCTGGAGCGCGCCTGGGACGTGGCCGGCTACATCGTGGTCAATATCTCCTCACCCAATACCGCCGGCCTGCGCGCATTGCAGTTCGGCGAACCGCTGCGCGCGCTGGTTGGCGGCCTGCGCGAAAGCCAGGCCCGGCTCGCAGCCGCGCGCGGCAACCAGCGGCCACTGCTGTTGAAGATCGCACCGGATTTTGAAAGTGCCGAAATCGACGCGCTGGCCAGCACCCTCAACGACCTGGGCATCGACGGCGTGATCGCGACCAACACCACGCTGGACCGCTCCGAAGTGGGCGGCGCCGAACACGCCAGTGAAACCGGCGGCCTGTCCGGCGCACCGCTGTACGGCCTTTCCACCGAAGTGCTGCGCCGCCTGCGCCATGCGCTGGACCCGAATATCCCGCTGGTCGGCGTCGGCGGCATCCTCAGCGGTGCCGATGCGGCCGGCAAGATGGCGGCTGGTGCGCAGCTAGTCCAGTGCTACAGCGGGCTGGTGTATCGCGGCCCGGCGCTGGTCGGGGAATGCGTCGATGCGCTGCGCCGGCGCCGCGAACAGGGCACGCAACACTGATGAGCCCTGCGTATCGTCTGGCGGAAAACGCCTCGCTCGCGGCGCGCAACGGGTTCCGGGTTGCCGCGCGCGCTGAACTGCTGGTCGAAGTGCTGCGCCCCGAAGGCCTGCCCGAACTGTTCGCGCTGCCATATCTGCAACAGGCGCCGCTGATGGTGCTGGGCGAAGGCAGCAACACGCTGTTCGTCGGCGACGTGCCCGGCGTGGTGCTGTCCATCGGCCAATTGGGCCGCCAGCAGCTGGGCCGGGACGAGCGCGGCACGCTGCTGCGCGTGGGCGCCGGCGAGCACTGGGACGACGTGGTGCGCTGGAGCCTGGGGCTGGGCCTGGCCGGGCTGGAGAACCTGGTGCTGATCCCCGGCACTGCCGGCGCCGCACCTATCCAGAACATCGGCGCCTACGGCACCGAGGTCGGCGAATTCATCGAAACCGTCGAAGCTTGGGATCGGCACGAAGCCCGCATCGTGCGGCTGGACCGCGCCCAATGCGCGTTCGGTTACCGCGACAGCCTGTTCAAGCGCGAACCGGCGCGCTGGCTGATC
Source organism: Denitratimonas organivorans (assembly GCF_037478135.1). Lineage (NCBI taxonomy): Bacteria > Pseudomonadati > Pseudomonadota > Gammaproteobacteria > Lysobacterales > Lysobacteraceae > Denitratimonas > Denitratimonas organivorans. Next base: position 9,113 of record NZ_JBBHDV010000013.1, on the reverse strand, counting down.
ACCGCGCTGGAATTGCGCCTGCCGCACCAACATCCGCCGCGCATCGACTATCCGGGCCTGCCGCAGGAACTGGCCGCGCTCGGCGCCGACACCCCGCCACGGCCTTCGCAGATCGCCGAGGCGGTATCGCGGCTGCGCACCCGCAAGCTGCCCGACCCAGACCGGCTGCCCAATGTCGGCAGCTTCTTCCGCAATCCGGTGGTGCCGCAGGAGCTGGCGCAGGCGCTGCAACGGGAAGCGCCGTCGCTGCCGGTGTTCCCGGCCCATGGCGACGAAACGCAGCGCAAGCTCTCAGCCGCCTGGCTGATCGAACATGCCGGCTGGAAGGGCCATCGCGATGGCGATGCCGGCGTTGCCGCGCAGCACGCCTTGGTGCTGGTCAACCACGGCCAGGCCAGTGGCGCGCAACTGCTGGATCTGGCGCGCCGCATCAGTGCCTCGGTACAGACACGATTCGGGGTGAAGCTGGAGCCGGAAGCACGCATCATCGGCGCGGATTTCTGATCTCGGCAGCGCTGGCACGAGACCACGCCACGCTGCAGCGATCTCCTTGCTGAACCATCCCACCCCGAGCTTCGCTCCGCTCTGGCAAAAGTGCCTTTCCGGCCTCATATTGCAGCGCACCATGAGCCCTGCCCCCGCCGAACCTTCCGCCACCCACGACCTGCGTCGTGCCATCCTGATGATGTTGGGCAGCACCCTGATGTTCGGCACGATGGCGGTGACGATCCGGTTCGCGGCCAACGATCTGCACGTCTTCGAGATCGGTTTTTTCCGCACCCTGTTCGGCTTGTTTTTCGCCCTGCCCTTGCTGCTGCGCCACGGCACCGGGCTGCTGCGCACCCGCCACCTGTCGCTGTACTTCATGCGCTGCCTGGTCGGCATCCTGTCGATGATGTGCGGTTTCTGGGCGATCGTGAATCTGCCGCTGGCCGAGGCGGTGTCAATTTCCTATGCCACGCCGCTGTTCGTCACCATCGGCGCGGTGCTGGTGCTGGGCGAAGTGGTCCGCGTCCGGCGCTGGACTGCGGTGCTGGTGGGATTTGTCGGCGTGCTGCTGATCGTGCGGCCGGGCGCGGCCTCGTTCAGCGTGCACACCCTGGTGGCGCTGGCGGCAGCGGCCTTGAGCGGCAGCGTCGCGATCAGCATCAAGTTCCTGTCGCGCACCGAAAAGCCCGACGCCATCGTGCTCTACACCTCGCTGTTCTGGGTGCCGATGTCGCTGGTGCCGGCCTTGTTCGTCTGGACCTGGCCGCAGGGCATCACCTGGCTGTGGGTGATCCTGGCCGGCTTCTTCGGCACCGCCGGGCATCTGCTGTGGACCCGTGCGCTGAAGCTCGGCGACGCCTCGCTGCTGACCCCGATCACCTTCGTGCAGGTGCTGGTGGTCGGCTTCTACGGCTGGCTGCTGTTCGACGAGGTGATTGACCGTTGGACCATGCTGGGTGCCGGCATCATCCTGGCGTCGAACTACTACATCGCACTGCGCGAAGCCAAGCTGGCACGTCGCGCGGTCACCGATCCGGAGGTCGGCGGCGAGAGCCGGATTTCAGGCTGAGTCGTGAAAAAAACATCATGAATGTGCCGAAGCGTGCGCATTCGCGACGGTTTTCGGCGATGATCAGTGCATCACCAATCCGTCGCACCCATGTCCAAGTTCGACCCTGACACTACCCAGCGCACCCTGCTGTCGGCCGGCCCCGACAAGCCGGGAAGTCTGGTCGCATGCGTGGTCGTGATCCACGGCGCCGGACTCGGCAAGCGCGTGGACATCCGCGACACCCCGGTGGTGATCGGGCGCGAGCACGAAAGCGATCTGCACATCCTGCATCCGTCGGTCTCGCGCCGGCATTGCGAGATCTGGGCCGAAAACGGCCGTTACCGCGTGCGCGACCTGGGTTCGACCAATGCCACCCGGCTCAACGACCGAGTTGTCGGCGTCGCCGATCTGGCCGATGGCGACCATCTGACCGTCGGCGAGAGCATCCTGAAGTTCATCAGCGACGCCAGCGTCGAGGCGCGCTACCACGAGGAAGTTCACCAGCTCGCCAGCCATGACGGCCTGACCGGTTTCTACAACCGCCGCCAGTTCGTCGAACTGGTCGACCGCGAGCTGGCACGCGCGGCACGCACCGACGCGGCCATGGCCTTCGCGATCCTGGACGTGGATCTGTTCAAGCGCATCAACGATACCCACGGCCACCCGGTCGGCGATCAGGTACTCAAGCAGATCGCCGCCACGGTGCGCACGGTGCTGCGTCCGCAGGACATCGCCGGACGCATCGGCGGCGAAGAGTTCGGCCTGCTGCTGCCGGATCTGGAACGCGAGGCGGCGCTGGTACATATGCAGCAGATCCGCGAGGCGGTGGCCGCCGCCACCTGGTCACCGGCGCTGATCGGCGAACCGATCACGATCAGCATCGGTCTGGCGGTGCGCGATACGCAGCACCCGGACCGCGCCAACCTGATGCGCGTGGCCGACCACGCGCTGTACCGCGCCAAGCAGGAAGGCCGCAACCGGGTGCTGTGCGGCAACTGATGCGGCGGCTGGCGTGATTCAGTCGCCGGTGCCGGCGCGGTAGGTGCGCTGCACGTAGTCGTCGATCAGCGTGATGAATTCCTGCGCGATGTTTTCTCCGCGCAATGTCGCTGCCTTCTGCCCGTCGATGAACACCGGCGCGGTCGGCGCCTCGCCGGTTCCAGGCAGCGAAATGCCGATGTTCGCATGGCGCGATTCGCCCGGGCCGTTGACGATGCAGCCCATCACCGCGAGCGTCAGGTTTTCGGCGCCGGGGTTGGTGATCTTCCAGCGGGGCATCTGTTCGCGCACATGCTCCTGCACGGTCTTGGCCAAGTGCTGGAAGAAGGTCGAAGTGGTGCGGCCACAGCCCGGGCAGGCCGTGACCTGCGGGGTGAAGGCGCGCAGCCCCATCGTCTGCAGCAGTTCCTGCGCGACGATGACTTCCCGGGTGCGCGATTCCTCCGGTTCTGGCGTCAGCGAAATGCGGATCGTGTCGCCAATGCCTTCCTGCAGCAACACCGCCAGCGCCGCGGTGGACGCAACAATGCCCTTGCTGCCCATGCCGGCTTCGGTCAGGCCCAGATGCAGCGGGAAGTCGCAGCGCGCGGCAAGATCGCGATAGACCGCGATCAGATCCTGCACTCCGGATACCTTGCACGAGAGCACGATGTTTTCCGGCGCCAGCCCCAGTTCCACCGCACGCTGCGCCGAATCCAGCGCCGAACGGATCAGCGCTTCGCGCAGTACCGCCGTTGCATCCCAGGGCACCGCGCGCTGCGCGTTCTCGTCCATCAACCGCGCCGCCAGATCCTGATCCAACGACCCCCAGTTGGCACCGATGCGGACCGGCTTGGCGTAACGGATCGCGAATTCGATCAGCGTGGCGAATTGTGTATCGCGCTTGCGCCCGAAACCGACGTTGCCCGGATTGATGCGGTACTTGGCCAGCGCCTGCGCTGCGGCCGGCTCATCGGTCAGCAGGGTGTGGCCGTTGTAGTGGAAATCGCCGATCAGCGGCACTTCCACGCCCATCATCGCCAGCTTGTCGCGGATGCGCGGCACGGCGGCGGCGGCTTCGGCGTTGTTGACCGTCAGCCGCACCAGTTCGGAGCCGGCGCGCCACAGCTGCGCGACCTGCTTGACAGTGGAAGCGACATCGGCGGTATCGGTGTTGGTCATCGACTGCACCACCACCGGCGCGTCGCCACCAACCGCGACGCCGCCGATGCGGGCCTGCAATGCGCGACGACGCACGGGAATGCTGGCAATACTCATGATCTTCACGGACTCCGGCCGGGCAGAAGCGGCCGGCGCAACGGCGCATTATCGCGGATCGGATATGACACCGCACGGCTGTCACCCGCCATCGCCACCGGCAGGCAGGCCGGATTCAGGCGCGCTCGCCGGCCACCAGCAGGTAGTCGCCGTTGCGCCGCAGCACTTTCAGCTGGCCACAATCGTAGATCTTGGCGCCGTCGCCTTCCTCGAAATCCCAGCGGTTGCCGTTGCGCACCACCTCGATCCTCGGACCATCCAGCCCCGCCACCGAATCGACGAGGAAGACTTCCCGCTCTCCATCGCCTTCTTCTGCCGCCATCGTCATCAGCCCGATCGCGCGCACCGGCGCCTGCGAGCTGCCTTCGATATCCAGCGGCCGCAGCGCCACGGCATGACCACGCCGCGCGATCAGATCGATGCCGGCCTCCATCGCGCCGTCCTCGTCGTAACGCAGCCAGCGCACCACGCCCACGCTCCAGTCGCGCGTCTCGTCCTGCAGCGGCAGTGACAACCCGACCAGTTCGCCGATGCGCGCACGCACACCCTGGGCCGCATCCCAGCGCACCCGGTAGCCGCCCAGGCTCTGGTCCAGCACGCGGGTTTCCACGCTTGGCACGCGGTTGCTGTCGACACTGCCGTGTGTCCAGGCCGCGCGTTGCACTGCCAGCGCCGGCATGCCACGCACATCGCGCAGGAAGCCGTCGAAATCCTGCTGGCCGGCCATGTGGTAGTGCAGCCCGCTCAGGCCCACCACGCCTTCCAGCGCATAACCACCATCCAGCCGCACGAAGCTGCGCGAGGCATCCTGGTCCCAGCCTTCCAGTGCGCGCTGCAGCAAACCGACCGACAATGTCAGGCTGTACTGGCGTGAAAGCCGCAGCACCGCATCGCGGGTGCCGCCGGCGTGCGAGAGCGTGGCCCGCATCAAGCCGTCGAGCTTGCGCAGGTCCACCCACAGCACATCGCCTTCGTCCGGATTCGGTGCGCGCGAAAAGAAGGTCGGCGCGGCATCCACATCGATCAGCACCACCGAACCTGCTGCGGAAAAGCGCTGCGGCGTCAGTTCCACCAGATTGGCGACATCACGCGTCAGGGTCCACAGATCGACCAGTTCGCGCTGGCTGAAGCGGTAGGGATTGGCCAGGGACATCAGCACCGCCTGGTTCTGCAGCAGCGCCACCGTCAGGCTGCTGCGCTCGGCCGGATCCTCGACCGCCTTGCTGGCCAGACCCTGGGATTCGGCGAATGCCGCCAGCGCGTACAGATTGGCCCAGGCACGCGGCTCCGGCGGGCGGTACAGGAAATAGCTGGCGCCCAGCCAGCGCACGTGATGGTAGGCGGCGCGTTCCAGCGCCAGCGCCACCTGCCCGCCGCGCAGGAACGGCAGCTTGCCGCTCGGCGCACAGGCCTCGACCACGGCCAGACGGTAGCCCAGCGCCAGATCACGGTGCAGCGCCATCAACTGGCCGGCGGTTTCGGCCTTGGCATTGGCCAGCGGAAAGGTGCTGCCCTGCAAGCGGCTGGCGAGCAGGGTCAGGGCTTCCAGCAGCGCCGGACGCAGCGACTCCATGGCTTCCAGCCGGGCAAAGCCATCGAAACGCCGATTGCGGAAGCCGTCCAGGGCCTGCACCAGTTGCGCCAGATAGGCCTGCTGGTTGGCGCGCGGCAACCCTTCGACCCAGGCGCGCAGACTTTTGGGATCACCCGGCAGCGCATCCTTGCCGGCCGGCAAACGCTCGGGCAGATGTTCGCTCAGGGTGCGGTAGGGATTGATCATGGCGAAGTCCGATCTGATTCTGACGTGGATCTGACGTGGACACGCAACAGCCACGTCCGGGCAGGCGCGCGGCCGGATGCAGCGAGTGTAACCCCAGCATGGCGGGCGGCGCGCCATCCATGTTTCCACAGCGCTCGCCGGCAACGGCAAGGTGGCGCAACAACGCGCCACAGGCCGCGTTCTTGCAAAAAGTGACAATGCACAAGTGCTTCCAAATCAATGCAGTGGGAAACTCTTCTCGATTTCATGTGAGAATCACCGATCGCCCCGCCCACACGGAACCGTGTTGAACAACAGCCCGCCCACTTCCGAACGCAACATCCTCGCACCGTCGCAGCTGAACACGCTGGCGCGTGACCTGCTGGAGGGCGCCTTCGGCATGGTCTGGATCGAGGGCGAACTGGGCGGCGTTTCACGCCCGGCCTCCGGGCACCTGTATTTCGCGCTGAAGGACGCCCGTGCCCAGGTGCGCTGCGCGCTGTTCAAGCCCAAGAGCCAGTGGCTCAAGTTCCGCCCGGTGGACGGCATGCAGGTGCTGGCGCGCGGCCGCGTCACGCTGTACGAACCGCGCGGCGAGTACCAGCTGATCATCGACCACATGGAAGAGGCCGGCGAAGGCGCGCTGCGCCGTGCGTTCGAGCAGCTAAAGGCCAGGCTCCAGGCCGAGGGCCTGTTCGAAGCGGCACGCAAACGCGCCCTGCCCGCGCGCATCGCACATATCGGCGTGCTCAGCTCGCCCGGCGGTGCCGCTGTGCACGATGTGCTGACCGTGCTGCGCCGCCGTTTCCCCCTGCTGAGCGTGGAACTGCTGCCGGTGCCGGTGCAAGGCCCGCTGGCCGCGTCGGAAATCGTCCGGATGCTGGCCCGCGCCGACCAGTCCGGCCGCTACGACGTGCTGCTGCTGACCCGTGGCGGCGGCTCGCCGGAAGACCTGGCCGCGTTCAACGACGAATCCCTGGCGCGCACGATCGCCGCCACGCAGACCCCGGTGGTGGCCGCGATCGGGCACGAGGTCGATACCTCGATCGCCGAACTGGTCGCCGACCTGCGCGCCGCCACGCCGTCGGCCGCAGCCGAACTGCTCAGCCGTGACGGCAGCGAACTTGAACGCAGCCTGCAACGCCAACGTGGCCGCATCGACAGCGCGTTCGCACGCCTGCGCGAACGCAGCTGGCTGCGTCTGGACCCACTGCAGCACCGGCTTGCCGCACAGCATCCCGCCGCGCGGCTGGCGCGCGGCAGCGAGCGCCTGCGCGCACTGCAGCAGCGCCTGCTGCACCGCACATCCCAGGCCCTGCAGCCGCCACAGGCGCAGCTTTCACGTCTGGCGCTGCGTCTGGCCGCGCAGCACCCGCGCCTGCGCATCACCGCGCTGCACCAGGCCGTCACCCATGCCCACCAGCGCCAGCGCAGCCTGACCGGCCAGCATCTGGCCCGCGCCGCTGCACGCCTGACCGAACTGGGCCGCACCCTCAACGCGGTCAGCCCGCTGGCCACGCTGCAACGCGGCTACAGCATCCTGCTGGACGAACACGGTCGCAGCATCCGCCACGCCAGCGCACTGCAACCGGGGCAACGCATCAGCGCACGCCTGGCCGATGGCCGGCGCCGCTTGCGGGTGGAACCCGAGGGCGAAGATTGAACACCTGAGCGAGTTCCTCGCTTCAGCCGCTTCCACCGCCCGAAACGGGGGACGAAAACGGTGTTCGTGGATCAGCTCACCCGGCTCTGCCGCAGCGACATCAGTTCCTCCGGCACATCGAAGGTGTCCGCCGACGACATCGCCCAAAAGCGCTGGAACACGCGGTGCTCGCTGCCACCGGCCAGCAGTTCGCCCGGCTTTACCCACGGGTACAGCGCCGCCAGCGATCGCACTTCATACGAGGACAGACGACGGATCAGATGTTCGGGACCGAGCTGGTCCGGATGGCTCAAACCGGCTGCGGCCAGCAGTTCCCTCAACGCCATCAGCGTGTTGTCGTGGAACTGCTGCACGCGTGTCGCCTTGTCCGGCACATCCAGCGCACGCTGGCGCCGCGCATCCTGCGTCGCGACGCCGGTCGGGCAGCGGTCGGTATGGCAACTCTGCGACTGGATGCAGCCCAGCGCGAACATGAAGCCGCGCCCGGCGTTGCCCCAGTCCGCACCCATCGCCAGAACCCGCGCCAGATCGAACGCGGTGATGATCTTGCCGGCCGCCCCGATGCGGATTTTCTGCCGCAGATCCAGCCCCACCAGGGTGTTGTGCACCAGCATCAGCGCCTCGCGCAGCGGCACTCCGACGTGATCGGCGAACTCCAGCGGCGCCGCGCCAGTGCCGCCTTCACCGCCATCCACCACGATGAAATCCGGCAGGATGCCGCTGACCTCCATCGCCTTGGCGATGCCGAACCATTCCCACGGATGCCCGATCGCCAGCTTGAAACCGACCGGCTTGCCGCCGCTTTCTTGGCGCAACAACTGGATGAAGCGCAGCAGCCCCAGCGGCGAATCAAACGCGCTATGCCGCGCCGGCGAAATGCAATCCACACCTTCGGGCACACCTCGCGCCTGCGCGATCTCGGCTGACACCTTGGCCCCGGGCAGGATGCCACCCTGCCCCGGCTTGGCGCCCTGGCTGAGCTTGAGCTCGATCATCTTGACCTGCGGATCGCGCGCATTCTCTCGAAAACGTTCGACATCGAAGCGGCCCTCGGCATCACGGCAACCGAAATAGCCCGAACCGATTTCCCAGACCAGATCACCGCCGTTCTGCCGGTGCCAGCGCGAGATCGAACCTTCGCCGCTGTCATGGAAGAAGCCGCCACGCCGCGCACCCTCGTTCAGCGCTAGGATCGCGTTCGCCGACAGCGCCCCGAAGCTCATCGCCGAGATATTGAACACGCTGGCCGAATACGGCTGCGCGCACTGCGATCCGCCGATGCTGATGCGGAAGTCGTGCGACTCGATCTGCACCGGCGCCAGCGAATGGTTGATCCACTCGTAACCGTCGCCGTACAGCGCCATCTGGGTGCCGAACGGGCGCTTGTCGAGCACATCCTTGGCACGCTGGTAGACGATCGAACGCTGCACCCGGGAGAACGGCAACTCGGCTTCGTCGTCCTCGATCAGGTACTGGCGGATCTCCAGCCGGAAAGCCTCCACGAGGAAACGCACATGCGCCGCCACCGGATAGTTCTGCCGCAGCGAACTGCGCCGCTGCGTGATGTCCACCACTCCCAGCAGCGCCAGCGCACCGAACACCCCCAGCGGCCAGAACCAGACCAGCCCCGCGCCGCGCGACAGCGCCCAGGCGGAAGCGAACGCAAGCAGGACACATCCCCAGAAAACGAAATAACGTGGCGAAAAAATGGCGGCGGCTTCCGGCAGGAACGGGAGCAAAAGCATAGCCAGTCGCCCCCGCAGCTGCGAGCCGGCACACCACCCATGATCCGACCCATGACCTGATCCATGATCCGACCCATGACCTGATCCATGACCTGATCCATGACCTGATCCATGACCTGATCCATGACCTGATCCATGACCTGATCCATG